>NZ_JBXVPZ010000034.1:0-39563 GCF_057961495.1 Streptomyces sp. P5F9
TGTCGGTCGCGTTGAAGGTCGTGGGGCAGCCGGTGATCGCGTGGGTGTTGGCGGGGGCGGTGTTCGGCATCCACGGGGCGGCGTTGCTCGACGTGGTCGTGACCTCGGCGTTGCCTGCGGCACAGAACCTGTACACGTACGCGAGCCGGTATCGCGTGGGTGAGGGGCTGGCTCGGGACTCGATCCTGCTGTCCACGGTGTTGTCGGTGCCGGTGTTGGTGGGGATTGCTGCGCTGCTTGGGTGAGACAGGGTTGTGTTTCGTCTGCGGGTACGTCGTGGCTGGTCGCGCAGTTCCCCGCGCCCCTAGGTGGGCAAGGGTGGCCGGAACCGAAAGCTCGGCCCCTCCCCGCGCCCCCGAAATGCCTTAAGGGGGCTGGGACTTGCAAGCTCCAGCCAGCTTCCCCCAGCCAAAGCGAAAGGGGCCGGGACCCTCGAAGTCCCAGCCCCTCTCCCTCCCCAACCACCAACCACCAATCAGGCGATGCGCTCCAGCACCACCGGTGAAGCCGTGAACTTGGTTCCCTCGGTGCCGATGTCGTAGGAGCCCTTCACCGCCTCCAGGGCGTACTCGAAGCGGTCGGGTGTGTCCGTGTGCAGGGTCAGCAGGGGCTGGCCCGCGGTCACGGTGTCTCCCGGCTTGGCGTGCATCTCCACCCCCGCGCCTGCCTGGACCGGGTCCTCCTTGCGCGCACGCCCCGCGCCCAGCCGCCAGGCCGCGATGCCGATGTCGTAGGCGTCCAGGCGGGTCAGGACGCCCGACGTCGAAGCCGTCACCACGTGCTGCTCGCGGGCCACCGGCAGTTCCGCGTCCGGGTCTCCGCCCTGTGCCGCGATCATCCGGCGCCAGACGTCCATCGCGGAACCGTCGGCCAGGGCCTTCGCCGGGTCGGCGTCCTTGATGCCGGCCGCGTCGAGCATCTCGCGGGCCAGGGCGATCGTCAGCTCGACGACGTCCGAGGGGCCGCCGCCCGCCAACACCTCGACGGATTCCCGGACTTCGAGGGCGTTGCCGGCCGTCAGGCCCAGCGGGGTCGACATGTCCGTCAGCAGCGCCACCGTCTTCACGCCGTGGTCCGTGCCCAACCCGACCATCGTGGACGCCAGTTCACGCGCGTCCTCGATCGTCTTCATGAACGCGCCCGTGCCGACCTTCACGTCCAGGACCAGCGAGCCCGTGCCCTCGGCGATCTTCTTCGACATGATCGAGGAGGCGATCAGCGGGATCGCCTCGACCGTGCCGGTGACGTCCCGGAGTGCGTAGAGCTTCTTGTCCGCGGGGGCCAGGCCGTCGCCCGCCGCGCAGATCACCGCGCCGGTCGTGTCCAGCACGTGCAGCATCTCCTCGTTGGAGAGCAGGGCGCGCCAGCCGGGGATCGACTCCAGCTTGTCGAGGGTGCCGCCGGTGTGGCCGAGGCCCCGGCCGGAGAGCTGGGGGACCGCCGCGCCGCAGGCCGCCACGAGGGGCGCCAGGGGCAGCGTGATCTTGTCGCCCACGCCACCCGTCGAGTGCTTGTCCGCCGTCGGGCGGGAGAGGGACGAGAAGTCCATGCGCTCGCCGGAGGCGATCATCGCGGCGGTCCAGGTGGCGATCTCGCGGCGGTTCATGCCGTTGAGGAGGATCGCCATGTTGAGGGCGGCCATCTGGTAGTCGGCCACGTCCCCGCGGGTGTACGCGTCGATGACCCAGTCGATCTGCTCGTCGCTCAGTTCACCGCGGTCCCGCTTGGTGCGGATGACGGAGATGGCATCCATCGAGACTTGCGCCATGGCTTGGCTTTCCTTCCGAACGTTCAGAAATGCGCGGCCCCCCTGAGTCGTGGTTGCCAACTCAGAGGGGCCGTACGGGAGTTACCTGGTGAGATGGTCCGGCCCGAAGGCCTGCGGGAGCATCTCCGAGAGCGGCAGGATGCCCGCCGGTGTCTCCACCAGCAGGCCGGGGCCGCCGAACTCGTACAGCAGCTGGCGGCAGCGGCCGCACGGGACGAGGATGTCGCCCTTGCCGTCGACGCACGTGAAGTGGGTCAGCCGGCCGCCGCCGGTGCGCTGGAGGTCGGAGACCAGCCCGCACTCGGCGCACAGGCCGAGGCCGTACGACGCGTTCTCCACGTTGCAGCCGGAGACCGTGCGGCCGTCGTCGACCCGGGCGGCGACCCCTACGGGATAGCCCGAGTACGGCGCGTACGCGTGGGACATCGCCTCCCGCGCCTCGGCGCGCAGCTCGTCCCAGTCGACGGCCAACTCGGCGGCGGGCGAGGTCACTTGCCCTGTCCCTTCCGGTACGGCAGGCCGTCCGCCTTCGGCATCCGCAGGTGCTGCGCGGACAGTGAGAGCACGAGCAGGGTGACGATGTAGGGGCTGGCGCCGACCAGCTGGGTCGGAACCTGGTCGGTGATGGCGTACCAGACGAACATCAGGGCCGCGATGACGGCCGTGACGACGGCGGGGACGTACCGCTTCTTCCACACCATGTAGCCGCAGCCGGCGACGAGCAGGAAGCCGATCAGCAGGATCAGCGCGTGGACGTTGGTGGCTCCGCCGCGCAGGTTGAGGCTGTCGGTGTAGCCGAACAGGCCCGCGCCGAGGGCGAGTCCGCCCGGCATCCAGTTGCCGAAGATCATCGAGGCGAGGCCGATGTAGCCGCGGCCGCCGGTCTGGCCGTCGAGGTAGACGTTGGACGCGACGATCGACAGGAAGGCGCCGCCGAGGCCGGCGAAGCCGCCGGAGATGATCACGGCGATGTACTTGTACTTGTAGACGTTGACGCCGAGGGACTCGGCGGCCACCGGGTTCTCACCGCAGGAGCGGAGGCGGAGGCCGAAGGCCGTGCGCCACAGGACCCACCAGGTGGCCGGTACGAGGGCCACCGCGATGACGGTGAGCGGGGAGAGGTCGGTGATCAGACCGCCGACGAGGCCGGCGATGTCCGAGATCAGGAACCAGTGCTTCCCGTTGAGGGTGTCCAGCCAGCTCGACAGTCCTGGGATGTCGAAGGTGCCCAGCGAGTCGATCGGCGGGGACTGCTTGGCGGAGCCCTGCTCGGTGTTGGCGAAGGTGAACTTCGACAGATAGCGGGTGGTGCCGAGCGCCAGGATGTTGATGGCGACACCGGAGACGATGTGGTTGACGTTGAACGTCACCGTGGCGATCGCGTGCAGCAGCGCGCCGAGGCAGCCGCCGATGATGCCGAACACGATGCCGACCCACGGGCCCCACTGGTAGCCGGCCCAGGCGCCGAACCAGGTGCCGAGGATCATCATGCCTTCGAGGCCGATGTTGACGACGCCCGCCCGCTCGGCCCAGAGGCCTCCGAGACCGGCGAGGCCGATCGGCACGGCCGCGCGCAGGGCCGTGGACATCTGGCCGGTGGACGTGATGCCGTCGGCGCCCGTGATGAGGCGGACGATCGACGTGAGGATCAGGGCGCCCGCGATGATCAGCAGGAGCACGGGGAGCGAGAAACGGCGGCCGCCCTTGCCGGGCTGCTGCGCCTGCGGCTTGGCGATGGTCGCGGTACTCATCGGGCCGCCACCTCCTTCTTCTCGGAGTTGTTCCGGGCGGCAGCGGCGAGTTCCTCACCGACGCGCTTCTGCTGGCGGCGCAGGCCCCAGGTGCGGACGACCTCGTACGAGATGACGACCGCGAAGACGATCAGGCCCTGCATGATCGTCGCGATCTCCTTCTGGTACGCGACCGGCGTCGCGTAGTCCAGGGCGGGCGACGCCTTGTCGAGGAAGGCCCACAGGAGGGCGGCCAGTGCGATGCCGCCCGGGTTGTTGCGGCCGAGGAGGGCGATGCCAATCGCGGTGAAGCCGAGGCCCTCGGGGAAGGTGAGGCTGTAGGTGTGGCTGTCGCCGAGCAGCAGCGGCAGACCGGCGAGGCCGGCGACACCGCCGGAGATCAGCATCGCGGTGAGCGTCATGCGCTTGGCGTCGACGCCGGAGGCCGCGGCGGCGGACTCGGACTCGCCGGTGGCGCGCAGGTCGAAGCCGAAGCGGGTCCGGTTGAGGACGAGCCAGTACAGGACGCCCATGATCGCGGCGAGGAAGACCAGGCCGTAGATCTCGCCGACGTCCGAGCCCAGGTCGATGCCCGGGATCCAGCCGGACTTCTTCATGATGCCGGTCGTCATGTTGTTGCCGACCTGCACGCCCCAGGTGTTGGTCTGCGTGAGGTAGAGGATCAGGCTGGTCGCGATCGCGTTCAGCATGATCGTCGCGACGACCTCGCTGACCCCCCGGGTGACCTTGAGGACACCCGCGATCCCGGCCCAGAAGGCGCCGGTGAGGACGGCGACCAGGAGGAGCAGCGGCACCTGGAGGACGGCCGGCAGGCCCACGTGCGCGCCGACGACCGCGGTCATCACGGCGCCGAGGCGGTACTGGCCGTCGACGCCGATGTTGAACAGGTTCATCCGGAAGCCGAGGGCGACCGCCAGGGCGGCGATGTAGTACATCGACGCCTGGTTGACGATCAGCACCTGGACGTCGGAGTACCCGATCTGCTGGAGCATCAGGTTGTACGGCTCGATCGGGTTCTTGCCCGAGGCGAGCAGCACGACCGAGGTCAGCAGGATCGCCGCGACAAGCGCCATGACCGGGCCGGCCACGGCGAGGAGCACGCGCTCCTTGTCGAACTTCTTCATCGGGCCTCGTCCTCCGGGGCGGTGTCGTCGGCGCCGTCTTCTGCGGACTCTTCGACGTGTTCGAGGTGACCGGACGCGGCGCCGGTCATGGCCGAGCCGAGTTCCTCCGGTGTGACGGTGGCCGGGTCGGCGTCGGCGACCAGCCTGCCGTCGTAGATCACGCGCAGGGTGTCCGACAGGCCGATCAGCTCGTCCAGGTCGGCGGAGATCAGCAGCACGGCCAGGCCCTCGCGGCGGGCCTCGCGGATCTGGTCCCAGATCGCGGCCTGCGCGCCGACGTCCACACCGCGGGTGGGGTGGGCGGCGATCAGGAACTTCGGCTTGTGGCTCATCTCGCGGCCGACGATCAGCTTCTGCTGGTTGCCGCCGGAGAGGGAGGCGGCGGTGACGTCGATGCCGGGGGTGCGGACGTCGTACTCCTCGACGATCCGGCGGGTGTCGGCCTGGGCGCCCTTGATGTCGAGCCAGACACCCCCACGACCGCGCGAGTTGGGCTTCTCGGTGACGTGGCCCAGGATGCGGTTCTCCCACAGCGGGGCTTCCAGGAGGAGGCCGTGGCGGTGGCGGTCCTCGGGGATGTAGCCGATGCCCTTCTCGCGGCGCTTGCGGGTCGCCCAGGGGGTGATGTCGTCGCCGAGGAAGCCGATGGTGCCGGAGTCGGCGTTCTTCAGGCCGATCAGCGCGTCGATCAGCTCGGTCTGGCCGTTGCCCTCGACGCCGGCGATGCCCATGACCTCACCGGCGTGGATGGTGAAGGTGACGTCGTCCAGGACGCGCTTGGCGTCGCCGCCGACGGCCGCGTCTCCGACCAGTCCACCGCCCACGGGCTCGGACTCGGCGCCGAGGGAGGCGCCGACGGCATAGACCGTGAGGCCCTCGACCTCGATGACGGGCTGGTCGGTGACTGTCGACTCCGCCGTCTCGGGGGTGGGGAGTTCGCTGCCGACCATCATCTCGGCGAGCTGACGGGGGGTCGTCGCGGAGGGGACGGCGGTGCCGACCGTCGTGCCGCGCCGGACGACCGTGATCTCGTCGGCGACGGAGAGGACCTCGCCGAGCTTGTGCGAGATGAAGATGACGGCGAGGCCCTCGGACTTCAGCTCGCGCAGATTGCTGAAGAGGGCGTCGACCTCCTGCGGCACCAGGACGGCGGTGGGCTCGTCCAGGATCAGGGTGCGGGCGCCGCGGTAGAGGACCTTGAGGATCTCGACGCGCTGGCGCTCGGCGACGCCGAGGCTCTCGACGAGAAGGTCCGGGCGGACGTTCAGGCCGTAGCGGTCGGAGATCTCCTTGATCTTCTTGCGGGCGCCGCCGCCGATGCCGTGCAGCTTCTCGCTGCCCAGGACGACGTTCTCCAGGACGGTGAGGTTGTCGGCGAGCATGAAGTGCTGGTGGACCATGCCGATGCCGCGGGCGATGGCGTCGGCGGGGGACGAGAAGGTGACGAGCTCGCCGTCGACGGCGATGGTGCCCTCGTCCGGTTTCTGCATGCCGTAGAGGATCTTCATCAGGGTCGACTTGCCGGCGCCGTTCTCGCCGACGAGGGCGTGCACGGTGCCTTTTCGGACACTGAAGCGGATGTCGCTGTTGGCGACGACACCCGGGAATCGCTTGGTGATCCCCACCAGCTCGACCGCGATCGTCGACTGATCGCCGAGTGGAGGGTTGCTGGACGCGTCGATGGCGAACTCTCCTCGTGGAAAGGGGCCTCTCTACGCGCGTAGCGCCCCTGCTTTAAATAGTGCCCGGACCTGATCGTCTTCTGTCTGGCATCCGATCCGTTCCGAGCATTCTGCCGCGCGAACGGGGTGCGTCCCTGCCGTCGATCTCCCGTCGTCCGCCCGGAGGGCGGGCCGCGCGGCGTCTGGTGCGTGCGATCGCAAGGCGCCGAAGCGTCCGCGTGGCGGAGCCACGTGGGCGTTTCGGCAACGCGGCGAGCGTGCGTGCCAGGCGTCGCGCGGCAGGCGGGAGATCGACGGCAGGGGCGCGTGGAGAGACATCCTCCCCACACCCCGTTCCGTGGCCGTAACGCTGTCATTACAGCGCTCTTTTGGCCATGGTCGTGACTGGCCCGAAATCAACGGTTCAGGAGGTCTTGACCTTGATCGAGCCGTCCTTGATGCCCGCCTCGGCCTTCGCGAGAGCGGCCTGGAGGGTGGCGTTGTTCTTGAAGGTCGGGTTGGAGTCGGCCAGGCCCACCGCGCCGTTGCTCAGCGAGCCGCGGATCTCGCCGTTCAGCGGCTTCTTGTCCTTGATGACGGACTTGGAGAGGTCGTAGACCGCGCCCGCGACGTTCTTCAGGGCCGAGGTGAGGATGTACGGCTTGTACTTGGCCAGCGCGGCCTGGTTGTACTGGTCGGAGTCGACACCGATCGCCCACACCTTGTGCGCGGCGGCGGACTTGATGACGCCCTGGCCGGAGAGACCGGCGGCCGCGTAGACGACGTCCGCGCCGGCCTCGATCTGACCGTCGGCGGCGGCCTCGCCCTTGTCGGGGCTGGAGAAGCCACCCTGCGCGGCGGTCTGGGTCAGGTACTGCGCCTTGACCGTGACGCCCTTCTTGGTGTCCTTGACGCCCTGCTCGAAGCCCGCCTCGAACTTGTGGATCAGCGGGACGTCCACGCCGCCGATGAAGCCGACGGTGTTCGACTTCGTGGTCAGCGCGGCGGTGACGCCGGCCAGGTACGAGGACTGCTCCTCGTGGAACACCATGTCGGCGACGTTGGCGGCCGTGATGGTGTTGTCGTCGATGATGCCGAAGGTGATCTTCGGGAACTTCGCGGCGGCTTCCTTGACGGCGGGGGCGTAGGCGAAGCCGACACCGATCACCGGGTTGTAGCCGGACCTGGCGAGGGTCTCCAGGCGCTGCACCTTGTCCGCGTCGGACTCGTTGTCCTGCGGCTCGACGTCGCGGCCGCTGACGCCGAAGTCCTTCTCGGCCTTCACGAGACCCGCGTAGGCGGCGTCGTTGAAGGACTGGTCACCCTTGCCGCCGACGTCGTAGGCAAGGCCAATACCCTTGGACGTGCCGGAGGAGCTGCTGCTGCTCGTGGACTCGCTGGACGAGCTGCCACAGGCGGAGACGGTTACTGCAAGAGCTGCGGTTGCAACGCCTGCAACCGCGATTCGGGACACCCGGCGCATGGAACGAGACTCCTTCGTGCAAGCGCCCAAACCAGGCGCTGGTTCCGCCGCAGCGTAACGCGCGTAGACCAGAGGGAAAACCCCATCTGTCCGGTCCGTTATAGAGCTGTGGCCACAGATGGTGGCCAGCGTACGGACAGCCAGGCGCCCCTTGCGGGAGGCAAGGAGCGCCTGGCTGCAACGATGCCCGGAGGGCCTAGTCGCAGGCCCCGGTCGTGGCGGGTCGTACTACTTCGTGTTGACGGTGATCTTGCCGGCGACGATGTCCGCCTTCGCCTTGTCCACCGCGGCGACGGCGGCGGTCATGGCCTTGTACTTCGGGTTGGTGTCGGAGAAGCCGACGCCGTCGTTGCTGAGGCCGTAGCGGATCACGCCGGTCTTGGGCTTGCCCTCGTAGACCGACTTCACCAGGTCGTAGACCGCGCCGCCGACGTTCTTCAGCGCCGAGCCGAGGATGGAGTCCTTGTACTTGGCCAGCGCCGCCTGCTCGTACTGGTCGGAGTCGACGCCGATGGCCCACACGCCCTTGGCGGAGGCCTCGGAGATGACGCCCTGTCCGGAGAGACCGGCGGCGGCGTACAGCACGTCCGCGCCCGCCTCGATCTGGCCGCTGGCCGCGTCCTTGCCCTTGTCGGGGCTGGAGAAGCCGCCCTCGGCCGCGGTCTGGGTCAGGTACTGCGACTCGATCTTGATGCTCGGGTTGACGGACTTGGCGCCCTGGTCGAAGCCGGCCTCGAACTTGTGGATCAGCGGAACGTCCACGCCGCCGATGAACCCGATGTGGTTCTTCTTGGTCGCCTTGGCCGCGGCGACGCCCGCCAGGTACGAGGACTGCTCCTCGTGGAAGACGAGGTCGGCCACGTTGGCGGCCTTGTCCTGCTCGTCGTCGATGATGCCGAACGTGATGTTCGGGAACTTCGCGGCGGCCTCCTTGACGGCCGGCGCGTAGGCGAAGCCGACACCGATCACCGGGTTGTAGCCGGCCGTGGCCAGGCTCTCCAGGCGCTGCACCTTGTCCGCGTCGGACTCGTTGTCCTGCGGCTCGATGTCGCGGCCGGAGATCTTGAACTCCTTCTCGGCCTTCTGGAGACCCGCGTACGCGGCGTCGTTGAAGGACTGGTCGCCCTTGCCGCCGACGTCGTAGGCCAGGCCGATGCCCTTGCCCGTGTACTTGCCGGACGAGGACGACGCGGTGTCGGTGGCCTTGTCGGCATCCTTGCTGGAGCTACCGCAGGCGGTGGCCGCGAGGGCGATGACCGTGACGGCCACCGCAGCTTGGGAGAACTTCGTCCTCCGAGATGTCTGACGCACAGCAAGTACTCCTTCGTCCCCACGGCACCGTCACCGGACCGCTTCCCCAAGCCGCCGCCTCTGTGGCGATTTCCGCGCACAGTAACGCGCGTAGACGAGGAGGGGAACGGGGTTTCTCCTTGCCGTTACCGGATCGTGCCGCCGCCGCGTTACGTTCACGCGCCGGTGGTTACACCCGGGTGACACAAGGGGACGTAGGGGTACCGAACGGGCACCCTCACGCCCCCGTCGTGCTCAGATCGCGCCGTCGATCAGTGCCGCCGCGGTGAACAGCTCCACGCCGACCGTGATCGCGGACTCGTCGACGTCGAAGTCGCCCTGGTGGAGGTCCCGTACGGTCCGCTCCCCCGGTGTCCGCACGCCGAGCCGGGCCATGGCGCCGGGCACGTGCTCCAGGTACCAGGAGAAGTCCTCGCCGCCCAGGCTCTGTTCGGTGTCCTCGACGGAGAGCGGTCCGCGGCGCGCGGTCATGGCGTCCCGCAGCAGCTCGGTGACGAGCGCGTCGTTGACGACGGGCGGGACCCCGCGCACGTAGGTGATCGCGGACTTGGCCCGGTGCAGCCCGGCGACCTCGTCGATGGCCGCGTGCACGATGTCGGGCGCCTGCCGCCAGGCGTCGAGATCGAGACACCGTACGGTGCCCGACAGCTCGGCGTGCTGCGGGATGACGTTGGGCGCGTGACCCGACTCGATGCGGCCCCAGGTGACCGACACCCCGCTCCTCGCGTCCATCCGGCGGGAGACGATCGCGGGCACGTCGGTGGCGACGCGGGCGGCGGCGGTCACGAGGTCGGTGGTGAGGTGCGGCCGGGCGGTGTGTCCGCCGGGGCCGTCCAGGGAGACCTCCAGCCGGTCGCAGGCGGAGGTGATGGGGCCGATGCGCAGCCCGATCCGCCCGCTGTCGACCTTGGGGTCGCAGTGCACGGCGATGATCCGGCCGACCCCGTCCAGCGCCCCGCACTCGATGGCGTCGGTGGCACCGCCGGGCAGGACCTCCTCGGCGGGCTGGAAGAGCAGCCGTACCGCACGCGGCAGGAGGCCCTGCTCGTGCAGCCGGGCCAGCACGAGACCGGCGCCGAGGACGACGGTGGTGTGCACGTCGTGGCCGCAGGCGTGGGCGCGGTCGGGCACGGTGGAGCGGTACGCGCACTCACTCTTCGTGTCCGGGATGGGCAGCGCGTCGATGTCGGCGCGCAGCGCGAGCATGGGTACGGCCGTGTCGCGGGGGCCGATGTCACAGACGAGCCCGGTCCCGGTGGCCAGGACGCGGGGTTCGAGACCGGCCTTCTCCAGCCATGCCTTGATCGCGGCGGTGGTCCGGAACTCCTGGTTGCCCAGCTCGGGGTGCATGTGCAAGTCCCGCCGGAACGCGACGAGTTCGGCACGCAAGGTCTCCGACAGGGTGCCCGGAAGCACATTCCCGACGGGTTCGACCTCGGACTCTGCCTCGGACTCTGGTGACATCAATTGCTTCACCCTCTGAAGGGTAGGGCGCCCGGGTGGTCAACTGACCCTCGATCAACAAAAGTTCAACCCGTTAGTCGAAGAAAATCTGACCGCCGACCGCATAGCCGCCTGTGGGGATGGGTAAACTCCCCGCTTCTTCTGGGATACCACGCCTCACCACAGCCCAGCTCGACCCGTCCGCATCCCGGAATCCGTACTGCCGCACGACAGTGGCAACACGGCTACGCAGCGTGAGATTCCCGGGTCCGCGTCCCCCTTGATCCGGGCCGGCGTCCCCCTGATCCGGGCCCGCGTCCCCTTGATAGGGTCCGCCGACGTGACCGACCCGAACGCGGATCTCACCGCGGACTTCATAGAGGCCACCCGCTCCTCCTACGACGCGATCGCCCCCGCGTACAGCGCCGAGCATCCGGACGGCCTGGGCGAGGGCCCCGTCGAGAGCGCCCTCCTGACCGCCTTCGCCGAGCTCGTCCGTACGGCGGCGGCGGGCGAGGCGCAGGTGGCCGACGTCGGCAGCGGCCCCGGCTATGTGACCGCACGCCTGAACGCCCTCGGCCTCCAGGCCTTCGGCATCGACATCTCGCCGCACATGGTGGCGCTGGCCCGCGAGGCGCATCCCCGACTCCGGTTCCAGGTCGGCTCGATGACCGCCCTGGACGTACCGGACGCGACCCTCGGCGGCGTCATCGCCCTCTACTCGACGATCCACATCCCGGACGCCGACCTGCCCGGCGTCCTCGCGGAGTTCCACCGGGTCCTACGGCCGGGCGGCTACGTCCTGCTCGCGTTCCAAGCCTCGGAGGGCGAACACATCCACATGACCGAGCGCTATGGCCAGGAGATCTCCCTCGACTACTACTTCCGCACCCCGGCCGAGATCGCCACGTACCTCACGGAGGCGGGCCTGAGCCTGCACGCACAGGCCCGCGTCGAGCCGCAGGGGCAGCAGAAGTGGGGGCGGGCTTTCACCCTGGCTCACAAGCCGACGGGGTCCGCCTGAGCGCGGACGGTGAACAGCAGCGGTGACCGGACCCCGAGCCGGGCGGCACAGTCGGCGACGGTCGCTGCGAGCCGGCCCCAGCGCAGGAACGGCTGGACGGGCAACGGCCGTTCAGCCGTCACAGCGCCGGCCTCGACCTGGGACCAGGAGACGAGCCCCGCGCCCGGCGCGGCCCCGGGGTGGGTCCATCCGGACCTACGCCGCCGTCACCGCCGACAGCCGATGCACGTCCCGCGCCGTCCCCGTGACCCCCGAGAGGAACCCCTGCGCCCGGGGCGAGGCGTTCTCGGTCAGCCATGCGGGGTCGATGTCACACACCGCGACCCGGACTTCCGTGCCCACCAACGCAAGCGGCAAGGTGTGCACGACCGTCGACGGGAAGCTGAGGATCGTGCGGCCGATGGGGCCGCGGCGGGCGATCAGTTCCAGGGGGAGGTCCGGGCGGACGATCTCCAGGCCTGTCTCGACCGCCAACCGGTGGAGTTTCTCGGTGCTTTCGCGGCGGTGGGCGAAGTAGCGGGTCGCGCCGTGGGTCTTGGCGAGGGCGGATACCGCTTCCAGGTAGCGGTCGTTGTCGACAACTCCCGTTTCCACCAAGGACGTTCCGACCATGTCCGCGCCCTTGGTGATGCGAGGCGGGCCGAAGGTGGCGCGGGTCCAGGCGAATTCGTTCGGGGTGACCGTGACGCCCTCGGGGATCGTCTCGATCGGCATGGAGGAGAAGATCTCCACCGTGCGGCGGGCGCTCGGGGTCAGGCGGCGGCGGGCCGCCGAGGAGACCGGGGCGAAGATCAGGTCGCGGGGGCCCTGGCGGCCGCCCTTGCGGTGCCAGCGGACCAGGCGTTCGCCGTTGGCGAGCTGGGCGACGAACTCCATCGTCGCGGTGCCGTCGTCGACCACCACCAGCTCACGTGCCTTGGTGATCGTCAGCAACAGCTGCACATACCGCGAGAAAGGGTCTCCCATCACGATCCGGTCCGCCCGGCGCAGCAGCCGGGTCAGGCCGCCGATCGTCTGGAAAGGGGCCGCGGGTCCGCCCCGCGCCTCCTCCCAGCGCACGGTGTGGCCTTCGTCGCGGGCGAGGTCGGCCATGCGGCGCAGCTGGCCGCGGGTCATCGGGTCGGTCGGTGACAGGACCACGAGGGTGAGCCCCCCGCCGGGTGCCGCCTCGGCCCTGGGCGCACGGAGGTGCGCCCACTCCAGCACGTTCAGAAGCTGTACCGGACTCTCCACGAACGCGAGAGTGTGGGGGGTGAGGCCGGCGGTGCCGGCGTGGGGGCTCATTGTCGTACGACCGTCCCGTGACCGTAAGTGACGCTTGATGGCTCAGACTCAGACCGAGACCGGCTCGCCCGCGGCCGCGGCGATCTCGGCCTCGGCGACGACGCCGGTGACGCGGCGCAGCTTCTTCATCGGGCCGAGCTCCGACTCGTAGACCTTCTTGACGCCGTCGCCGAGGGAGGCCTCGATGGTGCGGATGTCGCGGACGAGGCGGGTCAGGCCCTGCGGCTCGACGGAGGCGGCCTGGTCCGAGCCCCACATGGCGCGGTCGAGGGTGATGTGACGCTCGACGAAGGCGGCGCCGAGCGCGACCGCGGCGAGGGTCGTCTGGAGGCCCGTCTCGTGACCGGAGTAGCCGATCGGGACGTTCGGGTACTCGGCCTGGAGGGTGTTGATGACGCGGAGGTTGAGCTCCTCGGCCTGCGCCGGGTACGTCGACGTGGCGTGGCACATCAGGATGTTGTCGCTGCCGAGGACCTCGACCGCGTGGCGGATCTGCTTCGGGGTCGACATGCCGGTGGAGAGGATCACCGTACGGCCGGTCGCGCGGAGGGAGCGGAGCAGCTCGTCGTCCGTCAGCGACGCGGAGGCGACCTTGTGGGCCGGGACGTCGAACTTCTCCAGGAAGGCGACGGCCTCGGTGTCCCACGGGGAGGCGAACCAGTCGATGTTCTTGCTCTTGGCGTACTCGTCGATCTGGCGGTACTCGTCCTCACCGAACTCCACGCGGTGGCGGTAGTCGATGTAGGTCATGCGGCCCCAGGGGGTGTCGCGCTCGATGTCCCACTGGTCGCGCGGGGTGCAGATCTCGGGGGTGCGCTTCTGGAACTTGACGGCGTCGCAGCCGGCTTCGGCGGCGGCGTCGATCAGCTTGAAGGCGTTCTCCAGCTCACCGTTGTGGTTGATGCCGATCTCGCCGACGACGTAGACCGGGTGGCCGGGGCCTGCGGTCTTCGAACCGAACTGGCGCAGACGGGAGTTGTTGCTCATGACAGCGGGTTTCCTTACTTGGTGAGGGAATCGAGAGAGGGGCCGAGGATCCAGCTGGCGATCTCTCGGACAGCGCCGTCGCCACCGGCCACGGTGGTGACCGCGCGTGCGGCGCCGCGTACGACGTCGTGGGCGCTCGCGACCGCCACGGGCCAGCCCACGAGGGCGAAGCACGGGAGGTCGTTGACGTCGTTGCCGACGTAGAGCACGCGCTCCGGCGCGATGCCCTGCTCCTCGCACCACTGCTTGAGTGCGAGGTCCTTCCGGTCGATGCCGTGCAGGACCGGGAGTTGGAGCTTCCGGGCTCGGGCGGCGACGACCGGGTTCTGCTCCGAGGACAGGATCAGCATCTTCAGGCCGGTCTTGCGCAGGGCCGCGATGCCGAGGCCGTCTCCGCGGTGCACGGAGACGAACTCCCGTCCGTCGGAATCGATCAGCACCCTGTCGTCGGTCTGGGTGCCGTCGAAGTCGAGTACGACCGCGTCGATGTCGTCGGCGGTCGGGAGTGAGCCGGGGCGGTCCGCGTCGAACAGCGGGGCCAACGCCCTTGCCCTGGCCAGCTCGTGGGGATCGTCGATCTCCAACACCCGGGCGGGGTCGGTCCGTACGAGTTCCGTGCGGCCGAAGAAGCGGTGGCCGACCTCGCGGAAGCCGGCCGCGTCCATGCCGTAGACGGCGCCGGTCTCCAGGAAGTCCTGGGGGCGGTCCTGGCGGCGCGGGCGGAACGACTTGTCATGGTTGACGCCGTAACCGCCGCTGGCCACCGTCGAGTTGGCGACCTTCGTGGCGCCGCCGATCTCTTCGCTGCGCGCAGGTTCGACAACCGCCGTCGCCTCGTCATCCGCGTCGCGCCACACGAAGCCGTGGAAGGGGGCGACGGTGTGCGCGGTGTCGGCGCCGTTCGCGACGATCGCGTTGACGATGCCGTCGACGTCCTCGCGGACGATGAAGGGGCTGGTGCACTGGACGAGGAGGACGACGTCGACCGCCGAGCCGTGCAGCGCCTCGTGGGCGTCCATGGCGTGCAGGACGGCGGCCTCGGAGGTCGCGGTGTCACCGGCGATGGCGGCGGGGCGCAGCACGACCTCGGCGCCGGCCTGGCGGGCGGCGGCGGCGATGGCCTGGTCGTCGGTGGAGACCACGACGTCCGTGACCAGCCGGCTGGCGCGGCACTCACGCACGGCGCGGGCCACCAGCGGTACGCCGCCGACGGGGGCGAGGTTCTTGGCGGGGACGCCCTTGGAGCCGCCGCGCGCGGGGATCACCGCGAGCACCCGGCGCACCGAAGCGCCTTGGCCCGCTTGCGAGTTGGACATGGGCTCTACTCCTTGAGCGGGAATCCTGACGTTCACAGCTCCCCCATCCGGCGGATGACGGGCGCCACGCGCTGCACGCCGTGGCGGTAGGCGCCGCGCGCGGCCCGGCGCACGATCTGCCGGACGGGCCCTGGCGCCTTGTCCGCGGCCGGGGCGCCGGGCAGCGGGGTGCCGTCCGGGCCGAGGTGGTGGCGGGCGAGGATGCCGGGCAGATAGCCGGGGGCGGTCTCGGGTGTGTAGTACGGCTTCAGGGCGGGCATGTCGCCGCCGGCCAGCAGCTTGGTGATCCGCTCCCGGGCCGCGTCGAAGGCCGTCTCGTACGCCCCCTCGGCGGCGACCCCCTGCCGTGCCACCCACTCCGCGTCCGGCACCGGCTTGTACCCGGCGTCGAGCTGGTCCCAGGAGGCGAGGCACCCGGAGCCCACGAAGTGGTGGTTGCCGAGCCCCTCGCGGATGCCGAGGTCGGTCAGCACGACGGTGGGGATACGGCGGTGCAGGGACTCCAGGGCGGCCGTCGAGCTGATGGTCACCAGGAGGTCGGTGCGGTCGAGCACGTCGCCCATGTGCCCGTACACCAGGCTGAAGTTGGCGGGGAGGTCCTTGCCCTGGACCAGCTTCTGGTAGGGCAACTCCTCGATGTGCGTGGTGTGTTCGCCCGGCTTGGAGCGGAGCTTGAGCAGGACCTCGCGGTTCGGGTGGAAACGGGCGTGCTGGATCGCCCTGTTGAGCAGGTAGTCGCGGTCCCGGCGGTTGTCCGGCACCGAGGGCTGCACGGCGAAGACGACCGTGTACGGGTCGCGCTCCCCCTGGTAGGCGTCCCCGCCGAGGAACGGCAGGGCGACCTCGGTGACAGCCGAGGAGTCGGCGCCGACCCCGTCGTAGACCGCCTTGAAACGGTCCGCGTCCTGGCGGGAGTTGGCGAGGACGAGGTCCGCGCCGTGCCGGAGCAGCAGGCCGTCGGTGAGCTTCTCGTAGACGACGCCGACATAGCCGGTGACGACCACAGGGCGCTTGCTGCGTCCGTCCCAGGCGCGGGCCAGACCGTGCAGCATCGCCTGGACCCCGCCGCCGACGAGGGAGAGCACGAGGATGTCGTACGGCTCCTTCTCCATGACACGCAGGAACTCGACGGCGGTCACCTCGCGGAGGGAGTCCGCGGTGACGCCGACTTCCTTCAGCTGGCGGGCTGTTGGGGTGGCACGACCCCGCAGGAGGTACCCGTCCAGAGAGATGTCCGAATGCGGCGGAGCGATGCGGTTCGCGGTGAGCGAACCCCATTTCCACCGGGTGTCGGAATCCGCGAGGACGGCGACTCGCAGGGTCTGCGTTGCACTTGCTGGCACACCGAAGACGCTAGGAAGCCATTCCGTTGATCGGCCCAACCCGAAGGCAACAAAGGGTTAACAGCGCACCGCTGAATGGCGAATCAGGGCGTGGCAGGGCCGTAGGAATTCCTGGTTCACAGGTTCGCCACGTGGCGTTCACCCGACATCAAACCAATGGTAAAGACCGATGACGGAGCGCCCTCTAACGTCATGCGGGTGGTCAAGCTCTCCGTCATCGTGCCGTTCTACAACGTGCAGCAATACGCGCCCGACACCCTGAAGAGCCTGCGTGCGAACACACGGGAGGACTTCGAATTCATCTTCGTCGACGACTGTTCGACCGACGAGACACCTGACATTCTCGCGCGCGCGGAGCGGGAGCTGCCAGGCGTCGTGCATGTCAGACACAAGAAGAACGGAGGGCTGGCGACCGCCCGCAACACCGGCATCGACAAGGCACGTGGCGAGTATCTGACGTTTCTGGACGGCGACGACTGGCTCGCCCCGGACTACTTCCCGCGGCTGCTGGCAGCCATCGAGGAACTCGGCTGCGACTTCGTGCGCACCGACCACGTGGTGTGCACGGCGAAGGCCCGCTCGATCGCCCGGGTGCCGCAGGGCCGGCGCGGTGTGGTGATGAACCCGCGGGACGCGATCCTGCCCGCCGACCGCTCCACCTCCGTGGACTACGCCTACGCCTGGGCGGGCATCTACCACCGCAGACTGGTCGACCGGGGCCTGCTGCACTTCACCGACGGGCTGCGCACGGCCGAGGACCGGCCGTGGATCTGGAAGCTGCACCGGGAGGCGGAGTCCTTCGCCACGGTGGGACTGCTCGGGGTGTTCTACCGGCGCGGTGTCGCCTCGTCGCTGACCCAGATCGGGGATGTGCGGCAGCTCGATTTCATTCGTGCGTTCGACCAGGTAATCGAGGAGACGGCGGCTGACCGCGACGCCGATGAACTGCTGCCCAAAGCAGTGCGCACGTATTGCGCGATCATGGCTCATCATCTCGGATCGATCGAGAGGTTCGAACCCGCCGTGGCTCGAAAACTGCGTTCACTGAGTTCCGCCGCGCTGAAGCGCATGCCGCAGGATGTCCTGGCGGAGGTAATGGACTCGATGGACCCCCAGCGGGCGAGCCGGCTGCGGCGTCTGCGCCGCCGTCCCACCTCGGCGCGGACGGTGGCCGCCTGATGCCCCGCACCACCCAGATCCTGTGCGCGTCGACCCTGTACGGCGCCGCGACGCTGGCCGCCGCGCTGGACGCCGGGCTCCTCGGCGAGGCCGACCGCCGGCTGCTGCTGATCACCAACAACGCGGCGAACCCGGAGACCACCGCGTCGGTGGACACCATGCCGGGCTTCGACCGGCTCCGGGACCGCTTCGACGACGTGCTGTCGTGGAACGAGACCATCTCCCCCTTCCACCCGAGCGGTTGGAGCCCCCGGGGCGACGACGTCCCGATGTGGGAGCGGTACGTACGGCTGCTGTGGAAGCTCGGCGACGACGAGATCCGGCTGGCCGTGGAGTCCGTCCAGGTCAATCCGTCGCTCGCGCTGTGCCAGCTGTTCACCGGCGCCCCGGTCGACGTCTACGCGGACGGCCTCATAAGTTACGGCCCCACGCGCGACAAGATCGACCCTTTGGTCGGCACCCGCATCGAGCGGCTGCTGCACCTCGATCTCGTCCCGGGCCTCACCCCGCTGCTGCTCACCGAGTTCGGCGTCCCGCCGGAGCTGGTGCCGACGGAGGCTTTCCTCAAGGTGCTTGGCGAACTCGCCGAGTCCGAGAGCGAGTTGCCTGCCGTGAAGGGTCAACCGGCCCTGCTGCTGGGCCAATACCTCGCCGCGCTCGGCATCCTCACCGACCAGCAGGAGGAGGAGCTGCATCTGCGCATGGTGCGCGGGGCTGTAGCCCTCGGCCACCGCGAGCTGGTGTTCAAGCCGCACCCCGTGGCACCCTCGCGCTGGTCGCGTCTCCTGGAGGACGAGGCGAAGAAGCTGGGTGCCCATCTCACCCTGCTGGACCGCCCGGTGCTCGCCGAGGTCGCCTTCCAGCGGATGCGGCCCGCCCTGGTCGTCGGCTGCTTCTCCACCGCGCTGTTCACCGCCGCCGGCCTGTACGACATCCCGGTGGCGCGGGTCGGCACGGACACCCTGCTGGCCCGGCTCGCGCCCTACCAGAACAGCAACCGGGTGCCGCTGACCATCGTGGACGACGTGCTGCCCGACCTCGCCGACAAGAAGGCGGTGACGGACTGGCGGATGCCGTCGGCGGAGCGGGTGGACGAACTGGCCGCGCTGCTCAAGGCAGTTGGCTTCGCGATGCAGCCCAAGATCTATCCCCGGCTGCGCGAGGACGCCGAACGCTACCTCTCGGCCCACCTCGACCCGCACACCTGGCGCTACTTCAAACGCCGTCGCCTGACCGCGCTGGCGCTGCCCGGGGCCGTACCGGCACAACTGTCGTTCATTCCGCGGAATCAGACGGTCCGGCGCATCGCGCGTCGCGCCCGTGCTTTGTCCGGACGTTAGCGTCCATTCAAATTGTTCATCCGGGCGACATGTAGGAGACCCCTGTGTGTCGCCGGTGAATTGCCTCTCATCCGTCGAACGTTCGTAGCGTCACATCGTTCCGCTGCGGAACAGCCATTCGACGTCGGCTAGAAAGGCCCAGGATGAACGCGGTTGACCAGGCCCTGGCACCCACCCTGCGGGGCCAGGACCCTGGGCAGGAACCGGAGCAGCCACCCGTCGCCCCGCCCCGCCCGCCCCGGGAGAACCGGCTGCGCGCCCTGGACGGACTGCGGCTGCTGGCCGCGCTGATGGTGTGCCTGTACCACTTCACCGGCAAGAACGGTGAAGTGGCCTCCTCCTGGCACCAGTCCCCCGGGAAGATGTTCCCGACCCTGTCCGAGGCGGGGACCTACGGCTCGCTCGGCGTGCAGTTCTTCTTCCTCATCAGCGGCTTCGTGATCTGCATGAGCAGCTGGGGCAAGTCGATGGGCGAGTTCTTCCGCTCCCGCATCGCCCGCCTGTACCCGGCGTACTGGGTGGCCCTGATCCTGGTGGGCACCGCGTCGGTGCTGATGCCGGTGGTCGTCAAGCCGCTGCGCTCGGACGAGTTCCTCGTCAACTTCACCATGCTCCAGCAGCCGATGGGCGTGCCCCGCGTCATCGGCGTCGACTGGACGCTCTGGGTGGAGATGCGGTTCTACCTGTTCTTCGCGCTGTTCGTGATCTGGAAGGGCGTCACCTACCGCCGTGTGGTGACCTTCTGCATCCTGTGGACGATGGCCGGCTGCTTCGCCCGGGTCGCCGACAACCCGCTGACGACCGAGCTGGTGATGCGCGACCACGCGCCGTACTTCATCGGCGGCCTCGCCTTCTACCTGATCTACCGCTACGGCAGCGACCTGCTGCTGTGGGGCATCGTGGGGATGTCCTTCCTGCTGGGTCAGCGCTACTCGGTGACGGCCCTGTGGCACCCGGGCATGACCGGCGACTTCCACCGCGACCCGCATGTCATCCAGGCGATCGTCTTCGTCGCCTTCGCGGCGGTGGCGGCGGTGGCGCTGGGCTGGACGAGCTGGGCGAACTGGAGCTGGCTGACGCTGGCGGGCGCGCTGACGTACCCGTTCTATCTGATCCACGAGCACCTTGGCTGGTTCGCGATCCGCGTCCTGCACCGGGGCTTCGGGCTCGGCCCGTACGAGACGCTCGCGCTGACCGTGCCGGGGCTGCTGTGCCTGGCGTATCTGATGCACCGCTTCGTCGAGAAACCGTTCGGGCCACGGCTGAAGCGCACGATGTCGTTGCAGTCGAAGCAGCTGGCGGCGAAGCTCGGCAAGTAGCCGCACCGGGCGACCAGTTGAAGGGCCCCTCGACCGACACCGGTCGAGGGGCCCTTCCGCTTGTGGCGTCTCAGGCCTGCGCGGCCCGGATACGGCGCACCACGCGCCGTACGGTCGGGTTCCGGCGCAGCGACTCCGCGCGGACCGCGCTGCCGCCGGGCAGGCGCAGGCTGGTCAGGCGACGCTTCTTGAAGTACTGCGGGTACTCGTCGAGGTGGACGGCGAGCCAGGCCGACACCTCGTCACGCATCGCGTGGTGCTTCAGCGCCTGCATGCAGTAGCCGACGGCCCGCACCAGCGGCGCCAACTGCTCGGCCAGGGCGCCCAGTTCGAGCGGCTGGCCGACCTTGTCCTTCTCGGCGTCCGGCAGGATCGCGTCGATCACGGTGAGCGGGATGCGGTTGCTGTTCTCGTACGGCGTGATGCGTTCGAGGAGCAGGCCGGTGCCGACGCGGGCGACGGGGATGTCGTAGAGGGCGGCGGCGGTCATCAGGGCCGTGGAGAAGCAGCCGATGACCAACTGCGGGCGGAGGTGGGCGAAGACCGTCTCGGCGAGGACCGGTTCACGCAACACCGTGAGGCGGACGCCGAGTTGGTCGGCGGTCTGCTCAAGTGACGTGCTGTAGACGGCCGGTGCGCTGGGGTGCGGCTTGAACAGGACGTCCTGGTGGCCCGCCTTCGCCGCGGCGCGCAGCATGCGGACGTGCAGCTGCTCCTCCTCGTCCTGGGTGATCAGGTCGATGGCGGAGAGGTACTGGCCGAGCATGACGGCCGTGGGCCGGTTCTCCCGGGGCAGCCGGTCGGCGAGGATCGAGGCGCCCTCCTCGCCGATCTGGGCGAGGACGTCGACGATCGCCTCGTTCGGGACGGGCTGCGGCTCGACCCCGTACTCGGACAGCAGCATCGGCCGCAGCCCGGGTATCAGGTCGAGGTGCAGCACGCGCGCAATGCGGCTGTTCAGGTTGTGCGGGATGCGGTTGCGGGTGGGGCCGTAGCTCATCAGGCCGTCCGCGTACACGTGCACCGGGCTGTCGGCGAAGATGTCGGCGACCGCGCGGGAGGGGTTGGCCTGGATGGACTCGCAGGCGATCTCCACGTCCTCGTCACCGAGGTTCCAGGCCAGGCGGACGGCCTTCTCCCACAGGGCGGCGTCCTGGGCACGCGGGGACCAACCGGCCGGGTGGAAGGGGGAGATGAACTCGTTCCACGAGCGGACCTCGTCGAACTCGGGGCGCAGCTTCTCGAAGCCGGGCATCCGGTCCAGGGGGGTGCCGACCTCGGGCACGGCGGCCGTGTTGCTGACCACCAGGATGCGGCGGTGGGCCGTACGGGGGCCGAAGAAGCCGGCGCGGATCGCGGCGGTGACGGTCGCGGCGGCGTACTGCGTGGCCGAGAAGAAGATCTGTGTCGTGCCGCTCTTGCCGCTCATGCCGCGACTCCCTTCATGCCGCCGCGGATGCGCCGCAGCGTGTGCACACGTTCCTCGCCCATGCCGACGAGCGCTTCGTTGAGTTCGGTCTCCGTCATCCGGCCGAGCGCCTCGGCGGCCATCTGCCGCAGCTTGGCGTGCACGCTGCGCTCGAACCGGCCCCGGTCCAGGAGCTGGTGGGCGATGACGACGCAGTAGTTGCGCAGCGCCTTCTTGCGCAGTTTCGCGGCTTCGGGGTCGTCGGCGAGTTCGGCGAGGACCAGGTCGAAGGAGCGGAAGAAGTCCAGCTGGCGGACGTCGCCGATCTGGGTCAGCGAACCGGCCAGGCCCCGGCGGTAGAAGACCCCGCGCAGGCTGGCGGCGACGTAGGACTCCGCCTTGCGGTGAAGTTCCCAGATCCAGGGGCGGTCCTCGGCGGTGCGCAGGCCGTCGTGGAAGCGCAGCAGGCCCCGGTCGAGGAGGCGGCGGTGGTAGATGCCGGCCCAGGCGTACGGGTAGTCGACCATCGTCGTGTCGTCGACGGGCAGGATCGAGCTGCGCGGGTCGAGCGGGGTGTGCCGGCGGCCCTCGGGAGAGCGCTGGATGGCCCGCTCGACGCCGGTGACCGTGACGTGGTCGGTGCGCACGAAGTCGACGTCGAAGCGCTCGATGACGTCCACGAGGTCGGCCAGATAGCCGGGCGCGAGCCAGTCGTCGCCGTCGAGGAACGTGAGGTAGCGGCCTTCGGCCTCGTCGATCCCGGTGTTGCGGGCGGTGGCCAGACCGCCGTTCTTCTCGTGCCGGACGACCCTGCTGTTCGGCAGCCGCTTCGTCAGCTCCAGGAGAGCCTCATAGGTCTTGTCCTTGGTCGAGCGGTCCTCGACGAACAGGAACTCGAACTCGTCCCGTGCGTTGTTGATCAGGCTGGTCACCGTTTCCGGGACATAGGCCTCGATGTTGTAGCAAGGGACGATCACGGACAGTGTCGGGGGGCGGTTGGTCACGCGTACACCTGGGCTCTCTCCGGGGCGGATTCTTGTGACCGTAGGAGATGTTCGAGCCCGGATATCAACCCTGCTGGGGCCAGCAGGTGAACGCACGGTAACGGCCCGGCCTCTTCGGGCGTTCAGCTGATGCCGAAACGGACCTCGATGCCCGCGATGAGCAGGGCCAGCCCCTCCTCGAAGTGCTTTTCGTAGTCGTCGAAGATCTCCGCCCCCGCCGCGGCCGACAGAGGGAAGTCGGCCATCAGGCGGGCGCGTTCGTGTACGTCGTAGCCCTCGCGGCGCTCGTCCGGCAGTGGCTGGACGCCCTGTTCCTCGCTGACGAACCCGATGGTGAAGAGGTACGACGTCGAGGTCGCGCGGACCGCCCGGGCGAGGGTGAAGCCGGCCTCGGTGAACAGGCGCAGGGTGTTCTCCATCTCCACGGCGTGCAGCGTGCCGGTGAAGCGGGAACCGCTGAAGACCTTGGCGCCGTCGCGGTAGCCGAGCAGCGCGTCCCGCAGGGCGCGGTTGGACTTCAGCAGCCGCTCCTGCCAGGTGTCCTCGGGGGAGAGCGGGGAGTCGGCGACCATCCGCCGGTACATTTCGGTCGCCATCTCGTCGAGCAGCGCCTGTTTGTCCTTGAAGTGCCAGTACAGGGCGGGTGCCTTGACGTCCAGTTCCTTGGCGATGGCGCGCAGGGTCAGCCCGTCCAGACCGACCTCGTTCAGCAGCTTCAGGGCCGTGTCCGCCACGCGCTTGCGGTCGAGGGGGGTGCGTCGTTCCGTACTCACGCTTGACAACTTAACACCGTTAAGGCCACCCTCGGAACCAGCCGTACTTAACAGCGTTAAGGAGACTGGATCATGACCGAGCACGCAAATCCGGCCGAACACGTGGACGTACTCATCGTGGGCGCGGGCCCCACCGGACTCGCCCTCGGCATCGACCTCGCCCGGCGCGGGGTGGACGCGCTGGTCGTCGAGCGCGGCGAGGGGCTGTCCCCCGGCTCGCGCGGCAAGGGCATCCAGCCGCGCACGATGGAGGTCTTCGACGACCTCGGCGTCCTGGACGCGATCCTCGCGGCGGGCGGCGACTACCCGGTCGGGATGGTCTGGCAGGACGGCGAGCGGGTCGCCGAGCAGAACATGTTCGACCCGGCCGAGACGAACGAGGACTCGCCGTACGGCGCCCCGTGGATGGTGCCCCAGTGGCGCACCCAGGAGATCCTCCGGGCCCGGCTCGACGAGCTGGGCGGCCGGGTGTCCTTCGGCCGCGAGGTCGCCGGGCTCGCCCAGGACGAGGACGGTGTGACGGTCGCGTTCGCGTCCGGCGCCCCCGTCCGCGCCCGGTACGCGGTGGCCGCGGACGGCGGTCGCTCGGTGATCCGGCGCGGGCTCGGCATCGGCATGACCGGCGAGACCGTCGACCCGAACCCGATCCTGGTCGCCGACACCCGTATCACCGGCCTGGACCGCGACAACTGGCACATCTTCCCGCCGCGGGGCGACGAGGGCTTCCTCGCGATCTGCCCGCTGGCCGGGACGGAGGACTTCCAGGTGGTCGCCCAGCTCCTGGACGACAGCCCGCCCGACCTCTCCCTCGACGGCGTACGGAAGACCGTCGCCGCGCGCTCGCACCTCGCCCCCGAGGACATCACCGAGCTCACCTGGGCCTCGGACTTCCGGCCCCGGGCGGCCCTCGCGGACCGTTTCCAGCAGGGCCGGGTCTTCCTCGCCGGGGACGCGGCGCACGTCCACTCGCCGGCCGGCGGCCAGGGCCTCAACACCAGCGTCCAGGACGCCTACAACCTGGGCTGGAAGCTGGGCGCGGTGCTGCGCGGTGAGGCCCCCGCGAGCCTGCTCGACACCTACGAGGAGGAGCGGCGCCCCAACGCCGCCGAGATGCTCGGCCTGTCCACCAAGGTCCACCGGGGCGAGGCCCGCCGCGGCGAGGCGACCCGCCAACTGGGCATCGGCTACCGGGAGTCGAGCCTCACGGAGGAGACCCGGGCGGCCTCGGACGGGCTACGCGCCGGCGACCGCGCCCCGAACCGGACCGTCGCGGGCGAACGCCTCCTCGACGCCTTCCGGGGCCCGCACTGGACCCTGCTCGCCCTGGGCACGGAGGCACCGGCGATCGCGGCGATCGGTGACAGCGGCGCCGTACGCGTCGTAGCGGGGCCGCCCGCCGAGACGTACGGCACGGGCCTCTTCCTGGTCCGCCCGGACGGCTACGTCGGCTGGGCCTCGGACGACGACACCGGACTCGGCGCCTACCTGACCCGGGTCGGCCTCTGCTAGCACTGGGCCACGCTCGACGGACGGGGGCGGTCAGCCGTCGAGGAGGGAATCCGTGGAGAGTTCGGCGCGGACACCGACAGACTCGGGCACCGGCACGCTCTGACCGCGCTTGAAGCGCTGTGGGTCGGGATACTTGCCGTCGACCGGGTCGGTGTAGAGAAGCACCTCACCGTGTTTGCGGTCGGCGACGAGATACGCGGGGATGCCGGCCTGGGCGTAGCACTCGACCTTGACATGGAGGTCGTCGGACCAGTTCGACGACGTCACTTCGACGACCAGACGGAAGACGTTCGGTGCGTAGTGGTTCTTCGTGACGTGGGCATCGCGGAAGTCCTCGTCGACCACGGAGAGGTCGGGGATCGCGAAGTCCTCGGGCAGTGTGGGCAGCCAGAGGCCGACGCCCTGGACCCAGTCGACCCCGCTTCCGTCGATGCCTGCGCGTTCCAGCGCCCGGCACGCCTTGGTCAGCGACATCGCGTGCGAGCCGTCCGGCGGCGGTGTCACAGTAAGCCTCCCCTGGAGAATCTCCACGCGGTGGCCGGGCAGTGCACGGGCGAGCTGGTCGGCGGCCTCGCCCAGGGTCAGCTCCTGCTGCAGTACGGCCATGGCGTCCTCCTTTTCGGGGCCCACTCTCCAACGAGAGTAACCGGGGCCAGGCCCATTCCGCCCGCGATCACCCATACGGAGTAATCGCCCAGGTCAGAACGCATCCGTCGGCACATACGTCCCCCACACCCCCCGCAGCGCGTCGCACACCTCCCCCACCGTCGCCCGCGCCCGCAGCGCCTCCTTCATCGGGTACAGCACGTTGTCCGTACCCTCCGCCGCCGTCCGCAGCGCGGCGAGCGCCGAGTCCACCGCCTTCCGGTCCCGTTCGGCGCGGAGCCGTGCGAGGCGTTCGGTCTGCCGGGCCTCGATGGCGGGATCGACGCGGAGGGGCTCGTACGGTTCCTCCGCGTCCAGGCGGAAGCGGTTGACGCCGACCACGACCCGGTCGCCGGAGTCGGTCTCCTGGGCGATGCGGTAGGCGTTGCGCTCGATCTCGCCCTTCTGGAAGCCGTGTTCGACGGCGCCGACCGCACCGCCCAACTCCTCGACCCGCCGCATCAGTCGGACCGCGGCCCGCTCGACGTCGTCCGTCATCGTCTCGACGGCGTACGACCCCGCGAAGGGATCCACGGTCGCGGTCACGTCCGTCTCGTACGCCAGCACCTGCTGGGTGCGCAGCGCGAGGCGCGCGCTCTTGTCCGTCGGCAGCGCGATCGCCTCGTCGAAGGAGTTCGTGTGCAGCGACTGGGTGCCGCCGAGCACCGCGGCCAGTCCCTGGACGGCGACCCGGACGAGGTTCACCTCCGGCTGCTGGGCGGTGAGTTGGACCCCGGCGGTCTGGGTGTGGAAGCGCAGCATCAGGGACTTCGGGTTCCGCGCGCCGAACTCGTCCCGCATCACCCGGGCCCACATGCGCCTGGCCGCACGGAACTTGGCGACCTCTTCGAGGATCGTCGTACGCGCCACGAAGAAGAAGGAGAGCCGGGGTGCGAAGTCGTCGACGTCCATGCCGGCCGCGACCGCCGTACGGACGTACTCGATGCCGTCGGCGAGGGTGAAGGCGATCTCCTGCGCGGGCGAGGCGCCGGCCTCCGCCATGTGGTAGCCGGAGATGGAGATGGTGTTCCACTTCGGGATCTCGGCGCCGCAGTACTTGAAGATGTCGGCGGTCAGCCGCAGCGACGGCTTCGGCGGGAAGATGTACGTCCCGCGCGCGATGTACTCCTTGAGTACGTCGTTCTGGATGGTGCCAGTCAACTGCCCTGCCGGTACGCCCTGTTCCTCGCCGACGAGCTGGTACATCAGCAGGAGGAGGGCGGCGGGGGCGTTGATCGTCATCGAGGTGGAGACCTGGTCGAGGGGGATGCCGTCGAACAGGATCCGCATGTCGTCGACCGAGTCGATCGCGACGCCCACCTTGCCGACCTCGCCGTGCGCGAGCGCCGCGTCGGAGTCGTGGCCCATCTGGGTGGGCAGGTCGAAGGCGACGGACAGACCGGTCGTGCCGTGGGCGATCAGCTGCCGGTAGCGGGCGTTGGACTCGGCCGCCGTGCCGAAACCGGCGTACTGGCGCATCGTCCAGGGCCGTCCCGTGTACATGGACGGGTACACGCCCCGCGTGAAGGGGTACTTCCCGGGTTCGCCCAGCTCCGCGGCCGGGTCCCAGCCGGCGAGGGCCTCGGGACCGTAGACAGGTTCGACGGGCAGCCCCGACTCCGACTCTCGCACCATGGTGGGCACCTCCGCTCCCCACGATGCCCCGCCGTTCGCGCCCCGTCATCCGGGGGTACGTCTCCGGGGTACGAGGCCGGTGAGACGACGGGGGTCCGCGATGCGTACTACGGGTATGGGGAGGCGTACTACGGGTAGGGCGCGAGCGGTCGCCGCCGCGGCGGCCCTGTCGGCACTGGTGGCGGTGTGCGGCTGCACGGTGCAGGGCACCGACGCGGACGGCGGGCACCATCTGCCCGTCCACATCAAGCTTCCCGACAGCAAGAGCAGCAGTAGCGGTAGCAGCACCGGTGACGGGAAGCCCTCCGCCTCCCCGAGCACCGCCCGCGCCGCGAACGTCCTGTGGTCGCGCGGCGACAGCGGCGGTGACGTGCGCGAACTGCAGGCGCGGCTACGGCAGGTCGACTGGCTCTTCGACGGGCCGACCGGGACCTACGACGACCTCACCGAACAGGCCGTCGCGGGTTTCCAGGGCAAGCGCGGGCTGCCGAAGACGGGCCGGACCGACAGCGTCACCTGGCAACGGCTGCTGAAGATGACGCACGAGCCGGGCAAGTGGGACCTGTACCTGATGGGCGGCCAGCCGGCCGGCGCGCCCGACCCGCGCTGTCTCACCGGCCGGGTCCTGTGCATCGACAAGACGAGCCGCACCCTGCGCTGGATGATCGACGGGCGGACGGTGTCGACGATGTCGGTACGGTTCGGCGCGCAGTACACCCCGACCCGCGACGGTGTGTTCCACGTCTACTGGAAGGCCCGCGACTGGGTGTCCACGCTCTACCACTCCCCCATGCCGTACGCCATGTTCTTCAGCGGCGGCCAGGCGGTGCACTACTCGTACGACTTCTCGATGCGGGGTTACGCGGGCGGCTCGCACGGCTGCGTCAACGTACGGGACGAGGCGGCGATCGCGAGTCTCTTCGCCCAGGTGCGGACCGGCGACAAGGTCGTCGTCCACCAGTAGGTGTATGAGGCGCGGGCGGGACCGGGGGAACGTGTCCCACCCGCGCCGTGTGCACGAGCCGTAGGTACGGGGGGAACCCCGGCTCTGTGCGTTGGCCGATGACCAGTCGGCTCACTCAGTACTGCGCCACGACGGCCGGAAATGTCACACCTGCCGCGAAGAAATTTCCACGAACCGCGAAAGCGCAGGTCAGCGACGTGCGATCGGTTCAGAGCGCGCTGTACGTCGGGCTCGGCGACGGGGTCTGCCGGGTGTCGGTGGTGTGCGACGGGGCCGGGGCGGACGGCGGCTGGTGCCGGGCGAGCGGGGTGAAGACCGTGGGGCCGGAGGTGGAGGCGCCGTTGTTCTGGTAACCGCCGCCGCTGCTGCCACCGTTGCCGCCACCACTGCTGCTGCCGCTGCCGCCATTGCCGCCGCCCGGGGCGATCGGGGCCAGGTTCCCGCCGCCGCCCTGGCCGCCGGCCTGCTCGTCCGAACCGTTCTGGTCGCCGCCCTGACCGCCGGCGCTCTGCCCGTCGCCGTCGCCGCTTCCGCTGCTGTCGCCCTTGCTGCCGGAGTTCTTGTCGTCCGTGCCGGTTCCGGCGCCGGTGTGCTGGAGGAGGCCCTTGCAGTACGTCCACACGTGGGACGTGCCGCCTGCCGCGCCCTCCAGGGTGCGCTTGCGGCCGGGGGCCAGGGACTTGCCGTCGCGCACGGCACGGCAGGAGGAGGTGACACCTTTCCACCAGCCGCCCGAGCCGAAGGACTTGTCGTCACCGGTACCGGCGGAGGGCGTGGGGTTCGTGCCGCTGCCGGCGGCCTCGCCGGAGGAGTCGTCGGAGCCGCCGCCCGCCGTGGGCGTGCCCGGGCCGCCGGTGCCGCTCGGCGAGGGCGAGACGTGGGTGCGGTCGGGCGGTGTCACGGCGGCGGAGATGGAGGAGGCGGGCGTCGGGTCGTCGTAGAACGGGGTCGGAAGGGCTCCCGTGCCGACGGCGGCCGCGACCCCGCCGAGCATGCCGACGGCGAGCGCGGCGGTCAGGCCGACCCGTACGGGTCTTCCCCAGCGTGGCTCCGGGACGGTCGCGGCGGGGCGCCCGAGCCGGACGAGACCGGCGTCGGAGGACGGCCCGCGGCCGCGCCGGGCGAGGGCGGCCCGCTCGACATCGTTGCCGTTGCGCGCGGCCCGGAAGACGGCCAACGCCGCTTCCTCGCCCGGGAGTTCGACCTTGGTCTGCGAGGGTTCCACGGACAGCGCGCCGAGGGTCCTGGCAAGCCGCTCGGCCTGGGCACGGGCGGCCGGATCGACGGCGTCCAGGGACTCGCCGCGCAGCAGCAGCTCGGCGGTCTCACGGTCCAGCCATCGGCCGGGGGTCCGAGGGGTGTCCCCCGGAAAAGCAGAGCGCTCGTCGGCCATCACATGTCCTTCTGCGTCCGCGCACGCATATGCGTCACAGTGGCGGACGTCACCGCGCGGTCGCGCGGGTCTCGCTGGGGCGGCAGGGCGTCGAGGGCCGCGGCCGATTCCGGGTCGCCGCCGAGCAGTTCCGCCAGCCGTTTCAGCCCGCGGTGCGCGGCCGTGCGGACGGCGCCGGGCCGCTTGCCGAGGGTCTCCGCGGCGGTCTTGGCGTCGAGGCCCATGACCACCCGCAGGACGACGGCCTCGGCCTGGTCCTGCGGCAGCTGGGCGATGAGGGAGAGGGTGTTGTCGGTGGCCAGGGCCTCGATGGCCTCACCCGCGGTGTCCGACTCGGCGGCGCGGCCGGTGAGTTCGGTCTCGTCGCCGCCTATGGCGGGGCGGCGGCCGCGCATCCGTATGTGGTCCAGGGCGCGGTTGCGGGCGATCCGGGCCGCCCATCCGCGGAACCGGTCCGCGTCCCCGCTGAACCGGTCCAGGTCACGGGCGATCTGCAGCCAGGCCTCGGACGCGACGTCCTCGGCGTCCGGATCGCCGACCAGCGTCCGTACGTATCCGAGCAACCGCGGGTGCACCGTGCGGTACACAGTCCGGAACGCGGTCTCGTCCCCGTCCTGTGCCGCAAGCACCGCGGTGGTCAGCTCCGCGTCGTCCCCCAGCACGTGGTCCCTCGAATGGTGTTGGTCGCGTCCGCACTCCGGCGCGAAAGGCACGTTACGACCTGAAACTGTTCCTCGTCCATGTCCGTACAAGGTGCAACTACTTGGTGCGGGCCCGCGGTGTGACAGAAAACGCACTCCCGGCGCTGTAAAAAGTACGGGCCGCCGCGCGGCCCGTACAGCGCGACGGCCGGGGCCTCTCCTGTGGGGGGTGGCGGCTCCGGCCGTCTCCGCGGTCTACGGCTCCGGCCTGGGGCGACCACCGGGTGCTGACGCCCAACATGGACGCTCTCCTCGCCCGCAACGGCTTCGCCTCCGACCGGGCGGTCGGGTCAGTGTCGGGCGAACTGGACCCGTGTGGGCTGCACGACTTCGGGCCGCACCGCGATCCCGTCGACGGTGAGTTGTTGTCCGTAGATGTCGGTGAGCCTGATGGCGCTGCCGCACCCGCTGCCGTCGGGGGAGAGGAAGTAGTTGTAGTCGGTACGGGCCAGTCGGCGCCAACTGCCGCCGCTGCGGACCTCCAGCCGGGCGAGCGGGTTGCGGTGGCCGATCGCCTGAATGCCGCACCAGTAAGGGCTGGACCCGGTCTTGTAGCGGATCGAGATCGTGCCCGACGTGTCGGGGCTGAGCAGGCTCCAGGTGATCGCGAGCCGGCCGGTCGAGACGGGGGCCAGTTCGGCGAAGGCCTGTTCGCTGAGGTCGAGTTGCCCGGGCGCGCAGGGCAGCGGGCACTCGTTGGTGATCCGGACGGTGACCGAGGCGCCGTTCGCCGCGCGAACGCGTATGTACGCCCCGCACGCCCTGGACGTCTCGTAGTCGGTGGTGTTCATCGCCGCGATCATCATGTCGCCGCTCGGACCGTACGAGCAGGCGCCGTCCCCGACCCCGGCCTTGTAGACGGTGGCGACCCCCGGGTAGGTGACCCTGGGCCGGATCCGCCCGGCCAGGGAGGTCGTGACCGGAGCCTGTCGCGGGGTGGCTGACGACCGCGCCGCCGACCTGGACGGGGAAGCCTTCGGAGTGGCCGGACCAGCGGACGGTGTCACGGAACTCGTGGAGGTCACGGACGGGGACGCCGAGGACCGCTTGCGCACCGGCGAGGCCGACGGGAAGGCCCCCTGGGAGTTGGCGACGGCCGTGGCCGCGGCCGGCCCGGCATCCTCCTTCCGGTCCGGTCGCTCGGCCATGACCAGGCAGACGAGAAGTCCTGTGACGATCAGCCCCGTGGCGGTACCCACCATCAGTCGGCGTCTGTGCCTGCGCCGCCGCGCCGCCTGCCGTGTTGTCTCCTGCATGTCCATCCGTTCGAGAGCGAGCCGGTGTTGCCCTGCTCAGTGGTCACAGGCGACGCAAAGGTTGCCGCCGGTTTCTCGGCGGGCCGGATACCAGCGCACGAGCAGCGGGACAGAAGTGCCGGGCACGGGACGGCGCCATGGCGGACGGCCCCTGGCAACCTCCGGCACAGCGGCAGCTGTTGGAGGAGGCGGAGGGCACGCAGGGCGGCCACCCGGGTGCGGGCCGAGGAACGGCCTGGGAACAGCCCCCGCCCGCCCGAGGTTCCCGCTCCGACGCACAGGCCGCACCGCCATGACAGCGAGGGCGAACCCGGTGTGGTCCAGCGGGCCGAGGCGATCCGCACTGTCGGACCGGCTCACCGGTCACTCGCTCAGGCCCGCTCGCTCGGGCCCGCTCGCCCCGAGGGAGCAGCAGACACGAAGCGCGACGTCCTTACAGGGCCCCGCTGCCCCTCGGCCGCCAGTCATCCTGCCTCCGCGTCGGCGCCGCCTGGACCCCCGCGTCCCGCGCCGCCCGGAAAGCCGCCACCGCCCGCCGTTCGGCCTCGCCGTCCACATCGCCCTCGCGGAGAGCCGCGCCCAGCAGGCCCGGGAGACCAGAGGGGCCAGGGAGTCCGGGCAGGCCGGGCAGGCCCGTGTCGCGTTCAGCCATGTCCGTCTCCATCCCTTTCCGTCACGCCGTCCGTCACGCCGTCCGCCACGCCCAGTTCGCGCGCCAGCCGCTTCAGCCCCCGATAGGCGGCCGTACGCACCGCCCCCGGCCGCTTGCCCAGCACCCGCGCGGCGCCGGGCCCGTCCAGCCCCACGACCACCCGGAGCAGCACGGCCTCGGCCTGGTCCTGCGGCAACCCCCGCACCAGCCCGAGCGCGTACTCCGTGGAGAGGGACTCCAGCGCCTGGTCGTGGGTGCTGTGCGGGCCCGGCAGTTCGAGTACGTCCTGTTCGAGCGCCGCCGGTCTCGGACGTACCCGCTGTCTGCGCAGATGGTCGAGCGCCCGGTGCCGGGCGATGGTCGCCGTCCAGCCGCGGAAGCCCGCCCCGTCGCCGCGGAACCGGCCCAGGTCGCGGGCGATCTCCAGCCACGCGTCGGACGCCACGTCCTCGGCGTCGTCGCCGACGAGCCCGCGCAGATATCCGAGCAGCCCGGGCTGCACGATCCGGTACGCGACCGCGAAAGCGCCGTCGTCGCCCTCCTGGGCCCGCGCGACGGCCGCGCCCAGTTCCCTGTCGTGCGCGTGCCCGCGCCGGGGCTCGCCTGTCTGGCCCAAGGACTGTCCTCGTCCGTACCGAGTGCGCGAAGAATCCGTACGGGCACGGCGGTCCCCCTCGGCGATCCCCCGCACCCCCCATCGCCATCAGCGCCGCCCCTCACAGAAACGTCACAGCCCGCGGCCCGCCCGGCACATCTCCGGCCCGCCGACGGGGCACGGTCCCTCTGGCCCCGGTGTACGTCCGCCCGTGGCGTGCCCGCGAACGAAGGAGACCCATGTCCGACCTCCGTATCGGTGTCCTCGGCTACGGCCTGCGCGGCAGCCTCGCCCGCGTCGCCCACCGCCCCGGCGCGGGCTCCCGCGTCACCGCCCTCGCGGACCCCGACCCGGCGGCCCGGGAGGAGGCGGCCCTCGACTTCCCGGGTGTCTCAACATCCGCCGACCATCGGGAAGTTGTCCTGTCCCCCCACGTCGACGCGATCCTCGTCCTCACCCCCGACCACACCCACGCCGACCTCGCCTGCGAGTCGCTGCGCGCGGGCAGGCCCGTCCTCGTCGAGAAGCCGCTCGACATCACCGTCGAACGCTGCGACCGCGTCCTGCGTACGGCCCACGAGACCGGCAGCCGCCTCTACGTCGGCCACAACATGCGCCACATGCCGGTGATCCGCCTGATGCGGGACCTCGTCGAGGACGGCGCGATCGGCACCGTGAAGACGGTGTGGGTACGGCACTTCGTCGGCTACGGCGGCGACTGGTACTTCAAGGACTGGCACGCCGAACGCCGTTACAGCACAGGCCTGTTGCTCCAGAAGGCGGCCCACGATCTCGACGTGATCCACTGGCTGGCCGACGGCTACACCAGCCAAGTGCAGGCATTCGGCGACCTGTTGGTCTACGGCGGCCTCCCGCACCGGCGCGCGCCCGGCGAGCCGAAGACCGCCGACTGGTACACCAAGGACGGACACTGGCCGCCGCACACCCAGCGGGCGCTCAACCCGGTCATCGACGTCGAGGACGTGTCGCTGGTCAACATGCGCCTGGACAACGGGGTGTTGGCCGCCTACCAGCAGTGCCACTTCACCCCCGACTACTGGCGCAACTACACCGTCATCGGCGACGCGGGCCGGCTGGAGAACTTCGGCGACGGGCCCGGCGCGGTGGTGAAGGTCTGGAACAGCCGCCGCTCGGGCTACCGGGAGCACGCCGACGCCGAGTACCGGGTCCCGGACACCGAGCGGGACGGCGAACACGGCGGCGCCGACCCGCTGTTGATCGACGAGTTCCTGCGGTTCGTACGGCACGGCGGGCGTACCGACACCTCGCCCGTCGCCGCGCGGATGGCGGTGGCCGCGGGGTCCGGGGCCACCGAGTCACTGCGGGACGGCGGCACCCCGCGTGAGGTACCGCCCCTCGACCCGGAACTCGTCGCCTACTTCGAGCGGGGTCAAGTGCGGGAGTCGTAGGGCTGGTTGGAACTGCGAGGCCATGGAGACCGTAGGTCTAGATGGAGGTCTCCACCGGCTGCTGAGGGGTCTCCTTCGCCACCGCGCCCGGTGTGGGCACCCGGTCCGCGTTCACCAGGACGCCCGCGATGAGCGCGGCCAGCAGGATCGAGGCCATCGCCCACCAGGTGGCGACGTTGAAGCCGTGCACCGCGGCCTTCGCCTCCAGCAGCTGCTTGTTCGCGCCGGGGCCCGCGTGGGCGGTGGCGTAGCGGGTGGTGACCGTGGCGGCGATCGTGTTGAGGAGGGCCGTACCGATCGAACCGCCCACCTGCTGGGCCGTGTTGAAGGTCGCGGAGGCCGCGCCGGAGTCGCGGGGTGCGACGCTTCCGGTGGCCAGGGACACCGAGGTCATCATCGCCGTACCCATGCCGAGGCCGAGCATCAGCATGCCGGGCAGGATGTACGTGGCGTACGCGGGCTCCACCCCGACCTGCGCGATCAGCGCGAGCGCGCCCGCCGCGATCAGGAGACCGGGGACCATCAGGGTGCGCGGCGGGACCCGGTGCAGCAGCCGGGCCGCGACCTGGGTCGAGCCGGTGATCATGCCGACGGTGATGGGGAGGTAGGCGACGCCCGTCTTGACCGGCGAGTATCCGAGGACGCGCTGCATGTAGTAGGTGAGGAAGAGGAACACGCCGAACATGCCGATGGTGACGAACAGGATGGTGAGGAACGCGCCGACCCGCTGACGGTCCTTCACCACCGACATCGGCAGCAGCGGAACCTTCGCCCGGGTCTGCCAGAACCCGAAGACGCCGAGCAGGACGACCCCGGCGGCGAGCAGGGTCAGGACCAGCCCGTCGCCCCAACTCCTCGACTCCGCCTCGGAGAAGCCGTACACCAGCGTGAGCATGCCGAGGGAACCGAGCAGCGCGCCCGGTATGTCGAGGTGGGCGTCCGGGTGCCGGGAGCTGTCGCTGAGCAGGACCCAGGCACCGGCGAACGCGACGAGAGCGATGGGCACGTTGACGTACAGACACCAGCGCCAGTCCAGGTACTGGGTGAGAAACCCGCCGGCCAGCAGCCCGACCGCCGCGCCCGCGCCGACGATCGCGCCGAACACACCGAAGGCCTTGCTGCGGTCCTTCGGGTCGGTGAACGTCGTCGTGAGCAGCGACAGCGCGGAGGGGGCCAGCAGGGCGGCGAAGACTCCTTGCAGTGCTCGGGCGCCGAACAGCATGCCCTGGTTGGCGGCGGCACCGCCGAGCGCGGACGCGGCGGCGAAGCCGATCAGCCCGATCATGAAGGTGTTCTTGCGCCCGGCGAGGTCGGCGATCCGGCCGCCGAGCAGCAACAGCCCGCCGAAGGCGAGCGTGTAGGCGGTGATGACCCACTGCCGGTTCCCGTCCGACATGCCGAGGTCGGTCTGGGCGGAGGGCAGTGCGATGTTGACGATGGTCATGTCGAGGACGACCATCAACTGCGCGAGCGCGATGACGACCAGCGCCCACCAACGACGGTTCTCGGCCATGGATCCTCCCCGGGTCCGGCGAACGTTCTCATCGTCCTCCCGCACCCGACCCCTTGGGAACGCCAGCGTCTCTTATTACGCCGATTTTGCCGACCGCGACCCGCCGCATGCTGAGTACGGCGAGGCTGAACCCCCTTACCCGCGAACGCCCTTACCCGCGAACGCCGTTCACCGCGTCCCGGCACAGCAGGCGCAGCGACCCGTGCCCGCCGAAACACCGCCGCGCCTCGTCGATGGGGTCCCACAACCGCCCCTCCGGAGTACGCAGCCAGTGCTCACCCCCGGTCGCCCACCACTCCCCGCCGGTCTGCCGCGCGATCACCTCACCGGCGTACGCCCCGAATCCGCGCAACTCGCTCTCGACGGCGGCGTACGGCACCCCGTCCCGCCGTATCTCCTCGATCATCCGGTCGACCCGCCACAGGCTCTGCGCCGAGTAGTCGAGACGGACCCGGGCCCCCTCGCGCATCGTCGCCACCGCGTCCGCCGCCCACCGCACGGGCCGCGCGGCGGCGGAGGGCCTGCGCTCCCGCGCTGTCATCACGTGTGTCATCGCACCAGGAAAAGCATGGTGGGACGGTGTTCCGGCACCCCGATCCGGACATTTCCGCGGACCGGCGCAGGACCGACCCACCTCCGCCGCACGACGGTCACAGACCTCGCACTCAACTCCGGCCGCGCGCCCGCCGCGAGACCACCGCGCGCAGCACCCGGCGCCCCTCCGTCGACACCGCCAACACCTGGCGCAGTCCGCCGCCGGTTCCGGTTCCGGTTCCGGCGAGCAGCTCAAGAACGCCGATCTGGCGCCGCAGTTCGGCGGCGACTAGGGGCGACATGCCGTCCGTACGACCTTCCCGGCGGGAGCCGATGTCATCGTCGCCGTCGGCATCACCCGCCGGGGCCATGACCTCCAGGAGCCGGTGGATCCGCAACGAGGCGACCGAGCAGGCGTCGGCCCACTCCCGTACCGGAGTGCCCACCGGATCGGCGGGTGCGGTCGCGAGCATCTGCCGGGCGAGCTGAACGGCGCGATCCTCACCGGGTTCCGCGAACAGAACCGGCAGCTTGGCGCGGGCCTGCTCCAGGCACTCGCCCCACGCCTCCCCCGCGGCGCCCTCCGCGAGGCTGGTCCACAGCGGGCGCAGCACCTCGTCGTCAACGCCCAGCAGCGGCACGCACCGATCCAAACAAGCCAGTCCACTGGCAGCCAGCGCGCGTTCGTCGGCCTGCGCGATCAGTTCCACCAGACTCATCCAGACCTCCCTCGGCGGGGCCCGTCCCCTATGGAGCCCGCGTTTCCCCTGACTGCGTGCTCCACCCCGGGAGTGTCACACGGGACGCCCCCGAGCAGGCAGAGAAAAGGGAAGTAGAGGTTTTCGGCCAACGGAACGGGAGCGCTCAGACCCCGATCGGAGCTCCCGGCCCGGCCAGCGCCTTCGCGTGCTGCATGCGGGTCAGGCGCAGGACGACGAGGATCGCGGGCACGCCTGCCGCGATGCGGGCGACGTCGACGAACATCGCCAGGAAGGTGGCCGTGTGGATCTCGTCGGCCGTGGCGGATTTCCCGAAGTCCAGGCCACCCAGCCAGCCGACGAGGAGCGACAGGATCCACAGCGTCCACCAGATGTTGACCAGCGCGTGCGACCTTCGCGTGCCCGCGGCGCTGCTGGCGTCCCAGACTTCGAGGGTGATCCGGCGCGGATACCAGAAGTTCAGGAACGGTACGAACCACCCGACGACGGCCCACCAGGGCTGCATGCTCTGCTCGGCCGGATCGAACACCCCGGCGTTGCTCCGCACCCGCACGAACCAGCACAGGAACACGACGGCGCACACGACGCTCGAAACCGCCCGGACGTGGCCGACCACCGAGTGGAGCGACTGCACGGAGTCCGCACGCCGGAACACCGCATCGCCGACCGAGCCGTTCATGAGGTCGCCCGTCACGTCGTACAGGGCGAGATCGGCGTAGCCGGCGAACAGATTGACGGCGATGAGAAGCCCGAGCAGCGCGGCGGCCGCCCGGCCGAGGCCGATCGGTGAACGCAGGTGGGGCACGGGTCCGGGTAGGGGACCAGGCGCGGGAACGGACACGATGCGGCAACCCCCCGAGTGCGAACAGAAGGGGGAACATACGATCCACCGGCCCCGGAAGTCCAGCGGCTGCCCAGCCGCGCCGACCGCCCCGCTCAACCCACCTTGTCCGCAAGGGACTTGAACTGCGTCCAGGTCAACGCGGGCGTCCCCGGGTCCCACAGCTTCTGGACCGTGGCCCGCAGCGGCATACGAATACCCGCCGCGACCTGGTTCTGGGTCTGCGAGTTGGCGAGGTCGCACCAGACCGCGAACGACCCGCCGAGGATCTGGCCGTCGTACTTCGCCGGGACCGCCGTCGTGCCGCGCAGCACCCGGGGCGTCCACTGTTCGTAGATCCGCCGCCCCGTGGGATAGACGAAGGTCTGCGGCTCGCCGAGGACGTAGTACAGGTACTCGTCGTTGTAGTTGAGGACCTTGCGCCCCGCGCTCAGATACGCGACGGGCTGCCGGGCCCCGATCTCCTTGCCCGTCCAGTACGCGACTTGGAGGTCCTTGGCCGCCGCCACCGAAGTCCCCTTGAGGAAGCCGTCGTTCCACACCCGCATCGTCCGGTCGTGGTTGCGGACCGTGTCGGCGCGGTCGTTGAGCCAGCCGGTGGTGAGGTCGGCGACGGTGCCGCCGGAGCCGTAGGCCTTCGTGGCCTCGGCCGCCAACTGGGGGAAAGATGCCTGGGGGTTGGCGACGGTCAGCGCCTGGTACTCGTCGCCGCCGAGGTGCCACTGGTCACCGGGGAACAACCCGGCGTACTCGTCGAGGAGTTCGTCGACGATCGCGGCGGACGCGTCCTTGGAGATGTCGATCGCACCGCGCGTGGCGACGCCCGACACGTTCCGCAGCTGCAGATCCGGATGGGCGGCGAGCACCGCGCCGAGGTGCCCCGGCGAGTCAATCTCGGGCACGACGGTGATGTGCCGGCTGGCCGCGAGATCGACGATCTTCTTGACCTGCGCCTTGGTGAGGTGATCCTTCGACACAACTTCCGGATGGCTGGTCGACTCGATCCGGAAACCCTGGTCGTCGGAGAAGTGCAGCCCCAGTTCGTTGAACTTGAGGTCGCCCAACTCCCGTACCCGGTCCTCGATCCAGGCCGCGGTGAACGGCTTGCGCGCGATGTCCAGCATGAACCCGCGCCGCGGCTTGGCCGGTTGGTCGTGCACGACGCCCTCCGGCGCCGTACCGCCCCCGTGCACTTCCTGCTTGAGCGTGCGGGTCCCGTAGAACACCCCCGCGTCCGAGGGCCCGCTGATATTGACCCTCCCCCCTCGCACGGTCATCGCGTACGACTCCGGGTTCGCGCCCTCGTCGTCGTTCAGCGCCAGCCGTACGTCCCCGGCGCGCACGTCGCTCGACTCGCCGCCGTACGTCAGTCCCAGCTCACCGGCGATCAGCCGCCCCTCGTCGACGAGATCGGCGTCCTCGACGACGACCCGGTTCCCCTTGGCGGGCCGCCAGCCGGGACCGCGCGCGGGGGTGTGGGAACGCACGGCGGGAATCGTGCGGGGCGTCTGCGACAAGGGATACGACCGGGTCGGACTCGGACTCGGCGTCGGGGACGCGGAACGGGAGGCCGCGCCGCGCGAGGCGGCGGAGGTCTCGTCGGCGGACCCGACCGCCGTACCCCCGGAACCCCCCTCGTCCCCGGACGCGGCCCACAG
>NZ_JBXVPZ010000035.1:0-39435 GCF_057961495.1 Streptomyces sp. P5F9
CGTGGGGGACAGGGCCAGGGTGTGGGTCGCCATCTGCGCCACGGCCTCGCAGATGATCGCGTGCTCCAGGGACGTGCGTGCGGTCGCGCCCCAGGTGAAGGGGCCGTGATTGGCGACGAGGGCGGCCGGGACCTCGGCCGCCCGCTGGTCGTCGCTCTCCAGAAGGTCGACGATCACCCGGCCGGTGTTGTACTCGTAGTCCTTCGCGCACTGGTCGGCCGTGAGGTCCGGGGTGCACGGGACGGGCCCGTTGAAGGTGTCGGCGTGGGTGGTGCCGAGCACCGGTATGTCACGTCGGGCCTGCGCGAAGGCCACCGCGTGGGTCGAGTGCGTGTGGGTGACGCCGCCGATCGACGGGAAGGCGAGGTAGAGGCAGCGGTGGGTCTCGGTGTCGGTGGAGGGGCGCAGGTCGCCGTCGACCACCTTGCCGTCGGACAGGCGGACGGTCACCAGATCGCCGAGGACGAGGTCCTCGTACGGGACCCCCGAGGGCTTGATGACGAACACCCCCGCCTCACGGTCGACGCCGCTCACATTGCCCCAGGTCAGCGTCGCCAGACCGACCTGGGGGATGGTCAGGTTGGCGTCCAGTACCTCTTGCCGCAGGCCGTCACGGACTCGCGCGGTCATCGGGCGTCTCCTTGCGTATGGATCACGAACATGGGAGTCACAGGGCCTGGGCCAGCCGGTGATAGGCGGCGTTCCAGCGGATCTCCTTGGTGAACTGCCCGGTGCTGGTGGTCTCGTCGATGGTCAGCAGCTCCACGCCCGCCATGGCGGCGTAGTCCGTCAGCGTCTCGGTGCCGACGGCCGAGCTGAGCACGGTGTGGTGCGGGGCGCCCGCGAGCAGCCAGCTCTCGGCGGACTCCGCGAGCGAGGGGCGCGGCTTCCACACGGCCCGGGCCACCGGCAGCCGGCGCAGGGGCTCGCTCGGGGTGACGACGTCGACCGTGTTCGCGGTCAGCCGGAAGCGGTCGCCGAGGTCGGACAGGCCGACGACGACGGCGGGGCCGGGGGCCGCGTTGAAGACCAGGCGGACCGGGTCCTCACGGTCGCCGATGGACAGCGGGTGGATCTCGCAGCTCGGGCGCTCGGCGGCCACCGACGGGCAGACCTCCAGCATGTGGGCGCCCAGGATGCGCGGGGTGCCCGGGCCCAGGTGGTAGGTGTAGTCCTCCATGAAGCTGGTGCCGCCGGGCCGTCCGGCGCCCATGACCTTCATCGTGCGCAGCAGCGCCGAGGTCTTCCAGTCGCCCTCGCCGCCGAAGCCGTAGCCGTCGGCCATCAGGCGCTGGACGGCGAGACCGGGCAACTGCCGCAGCCCGCCCAGGTCTTCGAAGTTGGTGGTGAACGCGGTGAAGCCGCCCTCGGTGAGGAAGGTGCGCAGGCCGATCTCCTGGCGGGCCGCGTACAGCAGCGAGTCGTGGCGGATGCCGCCGGGGCGCAGGGCGGGGGCGACGTCGTACGACTCGACGTATTCGGCGGCGAGTTCGGTGGCCTCCTTGTCCTCGACCTCGTCCACGACGGCCACCAGGTCGTTGACCGCGTAGGTGTTCACCGAGTAGCCGAACCGCAGTTGGGCCTCCACCTTGTCGCCCTCGGTCACGGCGACATCGCGCATGTTGTCGCCGAAGCGGGCCAGGCGCAGGGTGCGTGAGGCGTGCCGGCCGACGGCGGCACGGGCCCAGGCCGCCACGCGTCGGACTACCCTCGGGTCGGTGGCGTGACCGGCGACGATCTTGCGGTCGATGCCGAGTCGGGACTCGATGTGCCCGAACTCCCGGTCGCCGTGGGCGGCTTGGTTGAGGTTCATGAAGTCCATGTCGATGCTGGGCCAGGGCAGCGACAGGTTGTACTGGGTGTGCAGATGCAGCAACGGCCGGTCCAGGGCACTGAGTCCGGCGATCCACATCTTGGCCGGCGAGAAGGTGTGCATCCACACGATCACGCCCACGCAGGTGTCGGAGGCGCTCGCCTCCTGGCACAGCCGGCGGATCGCGTCGGCGTCGGTGAGGACCGGCTTCCACACGATCCTGACCGGGATCTTCCCCGGGCCGCCGAGGATCTCGGAGATGCTCCGGGACTGTTCGGCGACCTGGTGCAGGATGTCGTCGCCGTACAGGCCCTGGCTGCCGGTGAGAAACCAGATCTCCTGGTCGGGGTAGGGCGTGGCGTTGCTGTCCATGAGGGTTCCTTCCAAAGGGAGTTGACCACCGAGCGGGGGAGCGCCGCTCAGGCGGAGGCCTCGGCGCGGAGGTGGCGCAGACGGTGCATGACCTCGTTGGCGCCGCGGCCGAAGTAGTCGTGCAGGAGCCGGTATTCGGCGTACAGCCGGTCATAGGCGGCGGCCCGCTCGGGATCCGGCTGGTACACGGCCGGGCGGGCCTTGGCCATCGCGTGGGCGGCGGCCCGGATGTCCGGGTACACGCCGGCCGCGACCGCCGCGTGCATCGCCGCGCCGAGCGCCGGACCCTGCGCCGAGTCGATGACCCCGAGGGGGAGGCGGGTGACGTCGGCGTAGATCTGCATCAGCAGCGGGTTCTTCATCAGGCCACCCGCGATGATCAGTTCGCGCACCGGCACGCCGGACGTCTCAAACGCCTCGATGATGGTGCGGGTACCGAAGGCGGTGGCCTCCAGCAGGGCGCGGTAGATCTCCTCGGGGCGGGTGGACAGGGTCAGGCCCACCACGACACCGCTGAGGTCGTGGTCGACGAGCACGGAACGGTTGCCGCTCTGCCAGTCCAGCGCGATCAACCCGTGCTCGCCCACCCGCTGTTGGGCGGCGAGCGCGGTGAGGTGTTCGTGCGGGTCACGGCCGAGCGCGGCGGCCTCTTCGGCGTACGACGCCGGGAACCCGGTGCGCACGAACCAGCCGAAGATGTCGCCGACGCCGCTCTGTCCGGCCTCGTAGCCCCACAGCCCCGGCAGGATGCCGCCCTCGACCACCCCGCACATGCCTGGCACTTCGGCCCATTGGTCGCTGCTCATCACATGGCAGGTGGAGGTGCCCATGATGGCGACCATCCGGCCGGGTTCGACGGCGGTGGCCGCGGGCGCTGTCACGTGCGCGTCGATGTTCCCGACGCACACGGCGATGCCCTCGGGCAGGCCCGTCCACGCGGCCGCCTCCGCCGTCAACCCACCCGCGCGGTCGCCGAGTTGGCCGATCGGCTGGTCCAGCTTGTCGATCACGAAGCCGGCGAAGCCGGGGTTGAGCGCGGCCAGGTAGTCGAAGGAGGGGTAACTGCCGTCCTGGAGCTGGCCCTTGTACCCGGCGGTGCACGCGTTGCGGACGTAAGTGCCGCTGAGCCGCCACACGATCCAGTCGGCGGCCTCGATCCAGCGGTCGGTCAACTCGTAGAGCTCGGGGTCTTCTTCGAGCAGTTGCAGGGCCTTGGCGAACTCCCACTCCGAGGAGATCTTCCCGCCGTACCGCTGGAGCCAGGGCTCTTTGCGGGCGTCGGCGAGTGCGGTGATGCGGTCGGCCTGGGCCTGCGCGGCGTGGTGGCGCCAGAGCTTGACGTAGGCGTGGGGGCGGCCGGTGAGGTCGGGGAGTTCGCACAGGGGTGTGCCGTCGGCGAGGACCGGGAGGACCGTGCACGCGGTGAAGTCCGTGCCGATACCGACGACTTGGTCCGGTCGTACGCCGGAGCGGGCCAGCGCCTCGGGTACGGCGATGCGCAGGACGTCGATGTAGTCGGAGGGGACCTGGAGTGCCCAGTCGGGCGGCAGCGGGGTGCCGTCGGGGAGGGCCCGGTCGAGGACGGCGTGGGTGTACGGGTGCTCGGCGGCGGCCAGTTCGGCGCCGTCGGCGACCCGGACCACCACGGCCCGCCCGGACAGCGTCCCGTAGTCGACTCCGATGACGTAGGTGTCGGGATGGGTGTGTTCGCTGTTCTCGGCGTTCACCACCGGGCCGCCCTTCTGTTCGATATGTCAGTCGTCGTTCGACGTGCCGAATGGAGTGGAGAATAAATCTCTGGGATGGAACCCCCGGCCGGGGCCCGGCACAAGTACCCGGACCCCGACCGGAGTTGACGGTCAGCCGGAGACCGGCGCGACCGTGATGCGGTCGATGTTCGGTGCGTAGGCGCTCGCGTTGGCGAAGCTGATCGTGTTGGTGCCTGCCGTGAGGGTCACCGGGACGGGCAGGTCCCAGTAGCTGGACCAGCTGTAGTTGTTGCGGAACATGACGGTCTGCGCGGTGCCGCCGTTGACGGAGATCTGGGCCGCCCGGGAGACGACGTTGGTGTTGTAGTTCCCGGAGCCGGAGACCTGGTCGTTGGCGTAGCGGACGTTCATGACGTACCGCCCGGCACTTGCGGCACTCACCTGGAAGGTGAGCGTGTTGGCCGAGCCGTTGCCGACATAGCCGACGTACTTGCCGCCCGAGGCCCAGCTGTCCGAGGTGGCGACGGCGGTTCCCGCGAGGGTCGCGCTCTCGGCCTCGTAGGCGGAGACTCCCGTGGTGTCACCGCTCGCGGCCACCCGCAGATCGCGCAGGGTCAGCGTGGTGGAGCCCGAAGTGGCCGCCGTGATGCGGTTGTTGCCCGCCGACAGGTACAGCCGCGAGCTCTTGTCGGTGAGTGTGCCGCTCGTGGAGGCCAGCGTGACGGCGGTCGCGCCGTCCAGGGTGAGCGTGCCGGACCCGTTGGAGGAGTAGTCGGTGTGGACGGTGTAGTAGCCGTCGGTCGGCGCGTAGACGTCGAAGGCGGCCGAGGTGCCCGAGGTCAGGGCCAGCGCACCGGCGCCGGTCGTGCCGGACGCGGTGTAGTTGTAGGTCGGCGAACCGGTGATGTCCGCGTACGTGGCCGGGTAGGAGGTGTCCGCCGTGGAGGCCGCCGTGAGGTCGATCTTGTCGAGGGTGACCTCGTTGGTGCCCTTGGCCAGGGTGATCGTGTGCGTGCCCGCCGTCAGGGACACGGAGGCGCTCGCCGTGGAGCGGTAGGTCCAGTTCAGGGTCGGTGTGTAGGTGACCGTCCGGGAGGAACCGCCGTCGACCGTGAGGGTCTGGGTCGCCGGGCCGCCGCTCTGGTTGCCGTAGAAGACGTTCAGGTTGTACGTGCCCGTGGTCGGTGCCGTGACGGTGAAGGCGACCTTGCTGTCCGACTGGTTGAGGCTGCCGACGTCCTTGGTGCCCGAAGTGGCGTACCCGTAGGCGTTGGTGACGCTGCCCTGGGTGTAGACGGTGCCGTCGGTGACGGTCGCGTTCTCGGCCTCGTACGACGTCGTCGACGGGGTGCTCGCGGCGGTGGGCGTGCCGGTGCCGGCCGGGTTGACGACGATGCGGTAGGCCGACATCGGGTCGAGATTGGTCAGCGGGACGGTGATGCTGCCGTCGGAGGCGACGGTGTAGGTGCTGCGGGCGAGGACCGTCGGCGCGGGGCCGGCGCCCTCGTATCCGCTCCAAGCGGTGCGCTCCACCGAGACGTTGACGGTGCTGCCGAACGACGACGGTATGTTCTTGAGGACCGTGTTCGCCGAGCCGGAGGTGCCGCCGCCGAGGAGCACCTGGGCCTGCTTGCGGCCGGTGTCGAGGGACGCGATGGCCTGGAGCGTGTCGATGACGTTGGACTGCGGCGGGGTCACCTTGGCGGTCTGGCCGGTCAGGCCCGCGTACCAACGCAGCAGCCACCAGTCGCCGTTGGGGATGTTGGTCTGGCTGACGTTGCCGTCCAGGTTCCCCGCGATGTCCCAGTACGCCTGGTCGGCGTAGACCTTGTTCCGCTCGAACATCGACATCCACTGGATCATCTGACCCGGTACGGAGAGGTCGCGGCGGTCGCCGTACTCGTTGATGTTGACCGGGCGGGGGCTGATGCCCGCGTTGGTCTCGATGGTGCGGTAGGCGGCCAGGTTTCCCTCGAAGTTGGAGAGGGAGGTCGGGTCCAGCTCGTGCCAAGTGGTCATGTCCGGAAGGACGTTGTTGGCCTTGGCCCACGGGTAGAAGTCGCCCATGAGGCGGGCGTCGTAGTGCGTCTCGTTCGGGCCGGCGATCCTCGCGTTGGGGATGATCGAGCGGATCTTGTTGTAGACCGTCGTCCAGTCGCTCTCGAAGCTGGCGAGCGCGCTCTGGTACGTGGCGGTGGTCGAACTGCCAAGGCCCGTATACCAGTTGCCGTCCGGCTCGTTGAACGGGACCCACACGAACGTGCTCGCGTCGGAGCGGGCCGCGACCTTGGTGACCATCGTGGTGACCTTGGTGAGGTAGTCGCTCAGACCGAGGTTCTCGTACGGCCACGAAGCGTAGATGTCCTGCATGTAGATGAGGTTGTCGCCGCCGCCACCGCGGGCGAACTCCGGCTGGACGACCAGCGCGTCACCGTTCGGGTGCTGGGCGCCGTCCGGTGCCTTCTGGGCGATCGACGTCATGTGCAGGGGAGTTACGAGGTTGTCGCCGGGGACTCCGTCGTCGCTGAGGCCGTACAGGGCGCCGTTGGCTCCGTGCATGACCGCGCCGGTGGTGGTGCCGAGGTCGACGCTCAGCGTCGGGGTGGCCGCCTGTGCGGCGGGGACGGTCAGGGCCGTGCCCAGGAGGGCGGCGGTCACCGCGGTCACGCCCATGAGGGTGCGAACGGAACGGGATCTACGGGGTGTTCGAGGCATGGCTGTCCTCCTCCTCCCGCGGCGTTGCGGGAGGCTGTCTGGGTGCTTCGGGGGACCGGGGCGGCTCAACTGGCCTGGCCCCGGGGCTGCTTGGCCTACTTGACGGCGCCGCTCGTGATGCCGGAGACGATGCGGCGCTGCGCTATGACGAAGACGAGGACCATGGGGAGGCTCATCATCACGACGTAGGCGAAGATCAGGTGCCAGTTGTTGAGGTACAGCTGGGCGTTGGCGACCTGGTAGAGGTTGAGCGGCAGGGTGGCCTTGTCGCCGCCGCCGAGGACGAAGAAGGCGTAGAAGATGTCGCTCCAGGCGTAGAGCATCACCATGATCGTCGCGGTGGCGATGACCGGGCGCAGGAGCGGCAGGATGATGCGGAAGAAGACGCGGACCGGGCCCGCGCCGTCCATGCGGGCGGCCTCCTCCAGCTCCTCGGGGAGGGCGCGGATGAACCCGGTCATGAAGAAGATCGAGGTGGACAGGTACATCCCGGCGTAGACACCGATCATGCCGGGTCGGGTGCCGGCCAGGCCGAGTTGGCGCAGTTCCATGACGATGGTGATCACCGCGGGCGGGAGCAGGAGCCCGCTGATGCTCAGCGCGTACAGGGTGTTGACCAGGCGGCCCTTGCGGCGGGCGAACACCCATGCGGCGCCCGCCCCGAGGAGCAGGACGAGGACGACGGACGGGGCGACGACCAGGAGGCTGTTGACGAAGCCCTGGACGATCTTCCCTTCGTCGAAGCTCTGCTTGTAGTTCGCGGCGGCCTGGACGTGGTGCGGCAGCGAGAGGTTGGGCTTGATCGCCTCGGCCTGCGGCTTGAAGGAGGTGACCGCGACCAGCCAGAGCGGGATGCCGATGGTGACGCCGGCGACGATCAGGACGACGAGCGGCTGGACCCAGCGCAGCGGGCGCCGGTGTGCGGGGGCGAACGCGGTAACGGTGGTCACTGGTTGTTCTCCCTGCGGCGCAGGCCGACGATGACGGGCACGGCGAGGACGACGACGATGAGGAAGAGCACCAGACTCATCGCGGACGCCTGTGCGTACAGGCCCTGGCCGAAGATGCGGAACATGTAGATGTTGAAGACCTCGGTCTCGCCACCGGGGCCGCCTCCGGTGGTCGCCTGGACGATGTCGAAGGTGTTCATGGAGCCGATCAGCGCGGTCGTCACATTGAACGTGACGGCGGGCGCGAGCAGCGGGAACCTGACCGACCAGAAGGTGCGCCACCAGCCGGCCCCGTCGATCCGGGCCGCCTCCAGGACGTCACCCGGCATGCTCTTCAGACCTGCCAGGTAGATCAGCATGGCCAGGCCCATCCACTTCCAGCCGTGGATGAGGGTCACCACGACCAGCGTCCAGGTGGTCGAGCCGAGCCAGGGGGTGTCGACATGGTGTCCGGCGAGCGAGGACAGCACGCTGTTGAGCGCGCCGTCCTGGGCGAGCAGGGCGCGGAAGATGTAGCCGACGGCGAGCGCGGAGATCAGGACCGGGAGGAAGAAGACCGCGCGGAAGAAGCGGTTGAAGCGGGTGTCGCGCTCCAGCAGCAGGGCCAGGGCGAGACCGAAGCCGTTCTGGAAGACGGCCACGAGGACCGCGTACTCCAGGGTGATGCGGATGTCACGGGCCATCGACCCGTCGTGCAGGATGGTGCTGAAGTTCGACAGTCCCACGAAGCCGATCTGCGAGTGGAACGCCGACCAGTCGGTGAACGGGTAGACGAAGTTCAGCAGATTCGGCAGCAGGAAGAACACGCCGAACACGGCGAGCGCGGGCAGGGCGAACCACCACGGCTGGTTGGCCTTGCCGCGGAGCCGGTTGCGACGGGACGGCCGGTCCTGGGCGGTGTCCTGGCCCCGGTCCTTCGCGCGCGTGGCGTCGAGAGCGTCCATCGTGGCGGTGTCCACCACTTTCTTACCTCCGGTACGGGCCCCGGGCCCACCGCCGACGGGCGGCCCGGGGGAAAGGGCTGGCTCAGTGGCGCCGGTCAGAAGCCGGTGACGCCGCGTGCCTTGAGGACCTGCTTGAACTGGTCCTCGGCAGCCTGGGCGACCTGGAGCGGGGTCTTCTTGCCGTAGATCATGTCGGCGAGCGCGAGGTGCAGGTCCGGGGCGGTCAGCGCCTTGACCTGGAAGACGCCCTGGGCGCTGGACAGGGCCTTGGCCTGGGCGATCGCGGTCTGCGGCAGGCCGTCGGGGTTGGCGACCGAAGGCTCCACGGAGACCAGCTTGTTGGCCTTGATGTAGGCCGGGTAGTCCGGGCCGAGCCAGAAGGACATGAACTGCCGGGCCGCGTTCTGCCGCTTGGTGTCACCGGTGTTGAAGGCGACGACACCGTTCGTCTGGTCCGGCGAGTACTCGGCCTTCGCGGAGCTGTTGGCGATGGGGAACCAGCCGAGCTTCTTGTCGATGTCCGCCGTGCTGGAGGTGGCCTGGATCTCCGACTGGAGCGCGGTGACGTTGACGGCCATCGCGGCGCTGCCGTCCATGATCGCCTTGCCCTGGTCGACGAACGTGGCCGTCTTGTAGTTCTTCTGCGCCAGACCGCCGTCGAGGACCTTCGTCTTGTACTTGGTGATCGCGTCGACGATGGTCTTGTTGGTCCAACTGTCCTTGTTCTTGTTGAGGTTGTCCCAGAAGGACTGCGGCAGATCCGTCATCTGGGCCTGCACCTGCCACTGCAGCGGCCACTTGTCGCCGCCGACCTCGAAGAACGGCGCCACGCCCGAGACCTTCGACTTGATCTTCGCGGCGTCGGCGAGCAGCTCGTCGTAGCTGGTCGGCATGGTGGTGATGCCGGCCTTCGCGAAGACGTCCTTGTTGTAGTAGACGCCAAGGACGGCGGGGCTGGTGACGATGGCCGCGTAGCGGTGGCCGTCGACCTGGCCGAGGGTCTTCTCCGTCGTGCCGAGCTTGGAGACCCAGTCCTCGTTGTCGAGGGTCAGCAGGTTCTTGGCCGGCTGGACGAACGGCAGGGTGCTGCCCGTGGGCTGCCAGAACATCAGGTCCGGCTTGACGCCCGAGGCGAGCTTGGTCGGGACGTTCGACTCGTACGGGTCCGGTATGACCTCGGTGTTGATCTTGGCGCCGGTGGCCTTCTCGAACGCCTCGATGGCCTGCTTGGGCTCCGAGACGCTGTTCTGGGCCACCCACATGGTGAGGCTGACGCCCTTGAGGGAGGCGGTCGGGTTGACCGAACCCTCGGGTGCGGCGGTCGTGGCGCCCCCGGTGCTGTCACTGCACGCGGTGGCGGTCAGCCCGAGGACACAGGCGGTGGCAAGGACGGAGACGGCTCTTCTCATGGCGGATCCTTGTTCGTACGCGGAAGGGAGGCGGGGCGTTGCGGAGGTGCGGCGAGGCCTGTGGGGAAGGCGGCTGACGGGTACGGCGAGCGTGGCCAGGGGCGGATGTGCCGGCTGCGGCGAGCGCGGTGGACGTGACGGACAAGGCGCTGACGGACGCCCGGCCCGGTTCACGCGTCCCGTGGCCCCGAGCTCTCCCGGAGGATGAGGGTGGGTTCGGCCGGTACCGGCGCGGATTCCCGCTGATCGGTGTCGAGTTGGGCGCGCAGCAGCCCGAACGCGGCGCGGCCGAGACCGTGGAAGTCCATGCGGACGGTGGTGAGGGCCGGGGTGACGAAAGCGGAGTGCGGCGCGTCGTCGAAGCCGATGACGCTGATGTCCTCAGGGACCCGCCGGCCCGCGTGATGCAGGGCGCGCAGCACACCCAGCGCCAGGTCGTCGTTGCCGCACAGGATCGCGGTGACGTCCTTGTTCCGGGCGAGCTTCTTCCCCGCCTCGTACCCGGCCTGGGCGTCCCAGCCCTTGCCGGACGGCGGGGGCGGGGTGACGCCGGCCGCTTCCAGTGCCTGGCGCCAGCCCTCGGCGCGGGGGCCCGCCAGGCGCCGGGTTCCGGTCGAGGCGGGGATGGCGACGTAGTGGACGTTCGTGTGCCCGAGCGACAGCAGGTGCTCGGTGGCGGCCCGTGCCGCCTCGCGGTCGTCGGCCCACACCGCCGGACGGCCGGGTGACCGGCCCGGCGGCGGCGCCTCCACCAGCGCCGCGCACGGTACATGTGCCGGTACGCGGTCCAGGGCGGCGGCACCGATGCGGTCGTAGCCGATGACCACCAGGCCGCCACCGGTGTCGGCGGCCGCGGCGATCGTACGGTCCAGGTCGTCCTCCGGGGTCACCACCCGCACCCCGAGCGCGTATCCGGCGGCGCGGGACGCCTCCTCCAGGCCCTGCAGGGTGGCCGCATAGCCGTAGAGGACGGTGTTCGAGGTGATGACCGTGACCGATCGGGTGACGCCGCTGGCGAGGGCGAACGCGGTGGCGTTGCGCCGGAAGCCGAGGGTCTGGATGGCGGCGTCGACGCGCTTGCGGGTCTCCTCCTTGACGTTCGGGTGGCCGTTGATGACCCGCGAAACGGTCTGGTAGGAGACGCCTGCGGCAGCCGCGACGTCGCGGATACTGGCGGCTTTCTGCGGTCCCTGAGGGGGGTCGCCGTGGCCGCCGGAGCTTGTGTGACCGGTCACATCCATGCGAGGATTGTGAGCGGTCACAACGTGGGCGTCAAGAGACCGTAACTGGGGATTTACCTTTCGAATACATCGGCCGGAGCGGCGAGTTCCCGCCGACCGGGCGAGAAGCCCCAGCTCAGCGCCTGTACGAGAGCCGCAGGACCGAACTGTCCCAGAAGGGGAAATTGTGTTGACCGGTGTCGTCGAAACAGCCGAGAGGTCCCGTATCTGGTCGCACCCGGAGCTCGGGTTGCACGCCGTCCTGGACGCCGACGGGTCGGTGAGGCTGGGGAGTTCCGGCCAGGACTGGGACCGCCTGGTCCCCCTCGTCGAGGTCACCGCGACCGGTCACGGGCGCCTGTGGTCGGGCGAGCGCTTCATCGAGACGGCCATCGGCGAGCGCCTGGCCTACCGTGACCACGAGACGCGGACACTGCGGGACGGCGGCCTGGAGCGTACGACGATCCGGCTCGCGGACCCGGTGACCGGCCTGGCCGCCGAGGTCACCCTGGAGGCGAGCCCCGGCGCGTCCTTCCTGCGCTCACGGGTACGGCTGGTCAACGAGGGTGCGGAGCCGCTCCGGTTGGAGAGCGTGACGACTCTGACCCTCGGCGGGATCACCTCCTCCGTCGCCGGATCCTCTGCTGTCGATTCCTCCGTCGCCGAAGACGGCCTCCACGGGTTGACCCTGCACTGGGCGGACAACGACTGGCTCGCCGAATGCCGTTGGCGCCAGGCCGAACTCCGCGACGAGGTCGTGCCGTTGAGCCGGTTCGCTCACGGGCGTGAGGGGCGCGGCTGCTTCGAGCGCTCCTCGCAGGGGAGTTGGTCCACCGGCCGGCACCTCCCGGTCGCCGCCCTCACCGACCCGGAGGGCAAGGCCTGGCTGTGGCAGATCGAGTCCAGCGCGGGCTGGCGCTTCGAGACCGGCGAACGCGAAGGCGCGGCCTACATCGCCCTGTTCGGCCCCGACGACGCCCACCACCAGTGGCACCAACTCCTCGCCCCCGGCGAGGACTTCCACACCGTCCCCGCCGTCCTCGTCCGTGCGGAGACCGGCGGCCTCGACGCCGCCTTCGGCACCCTCACGGACTACCGCCGGGGCATCCGCCGCGACCACCCCGACCACCGCACCCTTCCGGTGATCTTCAACGACTACATGAACACCCTGAACGGCGACCCCACCACCGAACGGCTCCTGCCGCTCGTGGAGTCGGCGGCGGCCGCGGGCGCCGAGGTGTTCGTCATCGACGCGGGCTGGTACGACGACGACGCCCAGGGCTGGTGGGACTCCGTCGGCGCGTGGGAGCCCGCGCCCAACCGTTTCCCGGGCGGCATCCAGGAAGTCCTCGACGCCATAGCGAAGCGCGGGATGACCCCGGGCCTCTGGCTCGAACCCGAAGTCGTGGGCGTACGCAGCCCGTTGGCCCGGACACTGCCGCCCGAGGCGTTCTTCCGGCGCGGCGGACTGCGCGTCACGGAGCACGGCAGGCACCACCTGGACCTGCGTCACCCGGCCGCCCGCGCCCACCTCGACGAGGTCGTGGACCGGCTGGTGGGGGAGTGGGGCGTCGGCTATCTGAAGCTCGACTACAACATCAACATCGGCCCCGGCACCGAGAACGGGACCGAGAGCGCGGGCGCCGGACTGCTCGGGCACCACCGCGCGCACCTCGACTGGATGGCCGGACTCCTCGACCGCCATCCCCAACTCGTCCTGGAGAACTGCGGATCGGGCGGCCTGCGCATGGACTACGCCCAACTGGCCGTCGCCCAGCTCCAGTCCACCAGCGACCAGCAGGACCCGCTGCGCTACCCGCCCATCACCGCGGCGGCAGCCACCGCCGCGACACCCGAACAGGCCGCCGTGTGGGCGTACCCCCAGCCGGACCAGACCTTCGACGAGATCGCCTTCACTCTCACCGGCCCGCTCCTCGGCCGTATCCACCTCTCCGGCTTCCTCAACCTCATGAACGACGAGCAGTTCGACCTCGTCCGCTCTGCGGTCTCGGTCTACAAGGAGGTCCGGGGGGAGATCGGCACGGCACATCCGTTCTGGCCGCTGGGGCTTCCCGGGTGGGAGGACGGGTGGATCGCGCACGGGCTGCGGGGGGCGGACGCGACGTACGTGATGGTCTGGCGGCGGGCGTCGGGTGACGGCACCGACCGCACCTTCACGGTTCCGCATCTGCTCGGGGCGCCCGTGCGAGCGGCGGTGCTGTATCCGACGAGTGCGGGTGCCGGTGCCGAATGGGACGCGGCCGAGGGGCAGTTGACGGTGTCGCTGCCTCGGGTCGACACCGCTGTTCTCGTTCGGTTGAGCGCCGGCTGAGTCCTGCGGTCGGTGGAGTCCTTCCGTCCGGTGGACCGGAGGGCTCCAGCGCCGCCGTTGCACGGCTGATCCACCGGTGATCGGCATATTGCGGATTTCGTGCATGTTCCGTCGGAAAGCAACCTTCACGTGGCAATGTCGGGCTGCGGACGCTTCGTCCGCGTCCCGCCCATACAGTTCTTGAAGTCCACTTTCGGAGGCGGGACCGATTGTGCAGGTATCCGTGACAAGGCAGAACATCGGCCGACCCGTCAGGGCGTCGAGTTTCGTCGGCCGACGTCAGGAGACCGCCGAGGTCAAACGTCTGGTGGCCGCCCACCGGCTGGTGAGTGTGACCGGGACGGGCGGTGTCGGCAAGACCCGGCTGGTGCTGCACGCGGTGCCCCGGCTGGTGCGGGCGTTCGCCGACGGGGTGCACATCGTGCAGCTGGCCGGTGTGCGGGACGCCTCGCTGGTGCCGCTCGCCCTGATCGAGGCGCTCGACATCCGTGACGTGTCGGGTCGTTCGCCGGTGCGGGTCCTCGTCGACCATCTCCAGGACCGGGAGTCGCTGCTCGTCCTGGACAACTGCGAACACCTGGCGGACGCGTGCGCACGGCTCGTCGAGACGCTGCTCGCGGAGACCGCCGCGGTGCGGGTGCTGGCCACCAGCAGACATCCGCTGAACGTGAGCGCCCAACACGTCCTGGAAGTACAGCCGTTGGCGACTCCCACGCCGGGCGACCCGCTGCCGCCGAAACCCGCGCTGGAGTACCCGGCACTGGCCCTCTTCGCCGACCGGGCCGCCGCCGTCCTGCCCGGGTTCTCCCTCACCACGGCCAACCAGGACGCGGTGGCCGCCCTGTGCCGCAGGCTCGACGGGCTGCCGCTCGCGATCGAACTGGCGGCGGTACGGATGCGCGCCCTCGGAGTGCAGCAACTGCTCGAACGCCTCGACCGCCGCCACCGGTTGCTGGCCGACGGCGTGGGCGGCGCGGACAGCGAGGACACCCTGCCCCGGCACCGCACCCTGCGCGCGGCCGTCGACTGGAGCCATGACCTGTGCACCCGTGAGGAACAGACGGTTTGGGCGCGCACCTCCGTCTTCGCCGGGAGCTTCGACCTGGGCGCGGCCGAGGAAGTGTGCGCCGGGCCAGGCCTCGACCGTGACGCGTTGGTGGACGCGGTGGCCGGTCTGGTCGACAAGTCGCTGCTGGTCCGGGACGGCGACGCCGTCCACGCGCGGTACCGGATGCTGGAGTCGATCCGGCAGTACGGCCTGGACCGGCTCCGCGAGGACGGGGCGGGAGCGGAGGAGGCGGCCCGGCGCCGGGTGCGGGACTGGTGCCTGGACTTCGTCGAGGAGTGCGAGCGGCGCTGGTTCGGCCCCGACCAGCCGGAGTTGGTCCGCAGGCTGCACGCGGAGTCGGACCTCATCCGCTCGGCGTTCGAATTCTGCCTGAACACACCGGGGGAGCTGCGGGCCGGGCTGAAGCTGGCCGGGCACCTGTGGTTCTTCTGGTTCGCGACCGGAGCCCTGGTCGAGGGCAGGTACTGGCTGGAGCGACTGCTCGCCGCCGCCCCCGAGCCGACCGTCGCCCGGGCCCGCGCCCTGTGGGCCCTCGCCCTGATGCTGCTCAGCCAGGGCAACGCCGGCCGGGCCGCGCCCCTAGTCGAGGAGGCCCGCGCACTCGCCCTGCGGCTGGGCGACGAGGCCGAGGTGGCGCACACGTTCTTCGGCCGCGGCGGCGCCTGCCTGATCAGCGGGGACTACGAGCGGGCGAGGGCCGTCTACGAGGAGGCGCTCGCCCTCCCGCCGTGCGAGGGCGAGTCGATGAGCCTGGTCGGCTTCAAGTACGTGGAACTGGCCCATGTCCTCGCGATCCAGGGCGAGTACGACCGCGCGATGGCCCTGTGCGAGGAGTTCCGGCAGGTCTGCCTGACCTACGGCGAACAGTGGATCCACTCCTACCTCCTGCGCATCCTCGCCTTCGCCGAGTGGGCCAAGGGCGACCAGACGGCGGCCAAGGTCCACGCCCGGGAGTGCCTACGGCTCAAGCGGGCGGTCGGCGACGTGTTCGGCACCGGCATGACGCTGGAACTGCTCGCCGCGGTCCACGCCCGTGACGGCGAGGGCCGCCCCGCCGCCGTCCTGCTGGGCGCCGCCAAACGGATCTGGCAGGACGCCCACGTCGCACTGGACCGCACCCCGTCCCACGGCCCGGTGCGCACGGAGGCCGAATCCGGCGCCCGCGCGCTGCTGGGCGACGGATTCAAGAACGCCTACCGCGAGGGCCTCGGCCTCACTCCGGACCACGCGGTCGCCTACGCACTGGGCGAGCGGGCGTCCGCGCCCCGGCCGGTGCTCGACAGCCCGCTCACCCGCCGCGAGACGGAGGTCGCCGAACTGATCGCCGAGGGGCTGACCAACCAGCAGATCGCCGACCGGCTGGTCGTCGCGCTGCGCACGGCGGAGGGCCATGTGGAGCGCATCCTCAGCAAGTTGGGCTTCACCTCGCGCAGCCAGGTAGCCGTCTGGGCCGAGACGCGTCGGGCCGCCCGCTCCTGATGCCGTACGGCCGTGACGACGTACTGCTGCGGCGACGTTGTGACGACGTACTGCCGAGACCACGTACGGCCGCGAACCGAACGAGAAGGAAGGCAGACCGATGGAACACGGAGAACCCACCCCACGCACCCGACCCGTCCCACCCGTCCCCTGCGTGAAGCACCACGCCGGCATCCACTCGTCCGACGAGGAGTTCCTGGCGGTGGTGGTGCCGTTCCTCAGGGACGGCATCGTCGCCGAGGACGAGCCGGACCCGGTGGTCATCACCACCCCCCGCAAACTGGACCTGCTGCGGGACGCGCTCGGCCCGGACGCCCGCCAGGTCGACTTCCGCGACTCCGCGCGCTGGTACCGCGGCAGCCCCGCCAACAGCATGGCCACCGCCCTCGACTACTACGTCACGCACGCGAGCCCCGAGGGCCTTCTCCACATGACGGGCGAGCCGGTCTGGGACGGCCGCTCGCCACGCCAGATCCCCGAGTGGAAACGGTACGAGGCACTCGCCACCGAGCTCTTCACCGGCGCCCCGCCCGACCTGATGTGCCTGTACGACACCCGTACCGCACCACCGGACGTCGTCGACGCCGCCCGGCACACCCACCCGACGGAACTCAACCGGCAAGGTGTTCAGCCCAGTTCGCTCTTCACGGAGCCCGCCGTCTACGCGACCCAGGGACTCGGCCCGCTGCCCGCGCCGCCGCGGGACGCGGTCGGCGTCGGCCTCGACGGGGACCTGACCGCCGGCCACCGGTTCGCGGCGGACCAGGCACGGGCGCGCGGCATGGCACCCGACGAGGCGGCCCGCTTCGGGCAGGCCGTGTCCGGCGCCACGCGCTACGCGGCGTCCCAGGGCTGCGACCGCGCACACCTGCGGCTGTGGTCGACCCGGCAGCGCATCACCTGCGAACTGCGCACCCCGCGCGGCCGTATCACCGACCCGTTCCTCGGCTTCCGGCCGCCGGGTGCCGAAGCGCGGCCGGAGGACGGGCTCTGGCACACCCGCCAGGTCTGCGAGTTCGTCGACATGAGGTCCGGCGACGGGGCGAAAGAGGGGTGGACCATCCGTATGGAGACGGCCCTCGTATCGGCAGGTTGACGAACCGGCCCGCGGATTCGGGTAGTTCCCCCCGCGCCTCGAAGGGCACGGCGGACGCATGGTGGATACGAGGCCGGGTCTGTTGGCGGACCCGGCCTCGCACCGCACGAGCCGAACGCCCCAGGGGCCGAAGGGAAACGACCATGCCGAACGACCGCCCACGCGGCCTGCCGACCGTGGGCGATGGCTGTACGACGATCCTGGGCCCGGGAAAGTCCTCGGTCCGCCAGGCCAGGGAACTCGTCCGCAAGCGGCTCGCCGAGTACAGCCTCCACAACCTGGTGGACATCGCCGAACTGCTGGTCAGCGAACTCGCCACGAACGCGGTTGTCCACGCGGGCGGCCGCTACCGGCTCACCCTGTCCCTGGGCGTCGGCATACTGCGCTGCGAGGTCGCGGACGAGCGGCGGCACCTTCCCCGACCGCCGCACCGGCGGGTCGAGCACGACGACGGCCTCGACGTCGACCCCGACAGCGAGAACGGCCGCGGCCTGTTCCTGGTCGACGCGCTTGCCCACCGCTGGGGCAGCCGCCTCGTGGAGGAGGGCAAGGAGGTCTGGTTCGAGCTGGAGACCGACGCATCGGACACCACGGGCGACGACGCGGCGGAGACGGACGTGCGTCTTCCGGCACCGGCTGGGCCACGGGCTCAAGAGACGCACGGCTGCACCGAGTTGGATCACGAGCGGGCGGACCACCACTACAGCCTGGACGGTGACCGCACCGAGGATCTCGGACTGCTCGGCCGGTACCGCCGTACCGCCCACGGCGTCCGGTGCCGGGCACGGTGTCTCGGTCGCCCCGCAGTTCGGCATCGGCCGCCGTTTCCGCTTGAGCACGCCTACCGGTGAGCACGCCCATCGGCAGGTCCGCTTCCGTGGTGGTCCCGTGCCGGCTCGGCCGGATCCGCCCCGTCGGCTGTCAACCGCGCCGGCATCCACCGGGCCGCCGCGCACACGCACACCCCGAGCCAGCCGACGGCGAACAGCCAGCCACCGAGCACATCCGTGAACCAGTGCACGCCCAGATACACCCGGGTCAGTCCGACCAGCGCGCCCCAGCAGCCGACGGCCAGGCAGAGCGGGGTTCTCCCGTGCGGGGCGCGCACGGATATCGCGAAGATCACCAGTCCGGCGGTGATCGCCGCCGTGGTGGTGTGGCCGGATGGGAAGGACCAACCCGAGGCATGGCCCGCCCAGTTGCTCAGCGCCGGGCGGGGGCGCGAGATCAGTTCCATCACGCCGTAGCGCAGGCCCTGGCCGGCGGCGAGGCAGGCCGGGGCGAGGGTCGCGGCGAGGAGGCGTTGGCGTGTGGTGCGGCCGGTGAGGAGTCCGGCGAGGACGACGAGGACGTACGGGATGACGCCCGTGCCGGTCGCGGTCAGACCGCGGGCGAACGCCAGCGCCACGTCCGGGCGGTGTGCGACGGACCAGGACAGCGCGTCCTCGTCGGTGAAGAGCGGAGCGCCCTCGTGCCCGATCACGACCATGCTCAGCACGCCGAACGCGGTCCAGGCGCCGAGGCCCGCGCTGCCCGCCAGTTCGGCGGTGTCCTTGCGGTTCATGACATCAGCAGCGGTCGCAGCCGGGTGGCCGTGATCCGCCGGGTCAGTGACTCCGGTCGCCGTTTCAGCAGGACCATCGCGCCGAGCGCCAGGAGCGCGCCGACCGCCACGCCCGCCACGACGTCGTGCGGATAGTGGACCCCCACCCAGACCCGGGAGCCCGCCATCGCGAGCGCGGCCACGGCGGCGACCGCACCGAGCCGGCGGGAGACGAAGAACAGGGCGACCGCGGCCGCCGCCGCGATGGTCGCGTGGTTGCTGGGGAAGGACCAGTCGCCCCGCGCCGGACACGCCTCCAGTGTGACCACCCGGAGGGTCTGACAGGGTCGGCTCTCCCGCACCGCCGACTTGAGCAGCGAGTCGATGCCGTACGCGGCGACCACGACCACCGGCACGGCCAGCGCCGTCAGCGCCGCCTCGGCACCGGCCCGGCGCGCCCGCCACCACCCGACGACCATCAGCACGGCGAACACCACGAGCCCGTACGCCGACCACGCCGACACCGCGCCGTCCAGCCAACCGGGCGCGTGCTGAGCGGAGTCGACCACATCCGTGTAGGCCTCGCCGTCGATCGACGACCCCTGGAAGGCGACCAGGATCATCCGCGCACCTCCCCGGCCTTGGCGGCGCGGGTGGCCTTGCGGGAGCGGTGCACCTCGGCGGCGAGCGGCAGCAGCGACACGACCACGATCAGGGCGACCATGGGCAGCAGGTACTTGTCGACGTTCGGGACCGAGGAACCCAGCGCGTACCCGGCGAGCGTCAGCCCCAGGCTCCACACCAGACCGCCGGCCACCTGCCACACGGTGAACGTCCGGACGGGCACGCCGAGAGCGCCCGCCATCGGGTTCAGGACCGTCCGCACGACGGGCACGAAGCGGGCCAGTACGACCGCCTTCGCGTAGCCGTACCGCTCCAGCAACTCCTCGGCCCGCCGGGCGCCTTCGTGCAGGCGGGCCGAGCGGCTGCGGGTGAGCAGGGCGCCGCCCGCCTTCCGGCCGAGCAGATAGCCGCACTGTGCCCCGGCGAGCGCGCCCACCGCCGCCGCGAGCAGCAGGGGCGGCAACGACAGCTTCACGGCTCTGTCGGCGCCGCCGGTGCACAACAGGCCGGCCGTGAACAGCAGGGAGTCGCCGGGCAGGAAGAAGCCGATCAGCAGCCCCGTCTCCGCGAACATCACCACGCCGACACCCAGCACACCGAAGGCGGCCAGCAGCGACCTGGCGTCCAGCACGTTCACGGCGAGCTGGGAGGCCAGGTCCAGGGGTGTGGTCATCGTCGCGCGCCCTTCCGCCGGTCTGACTGAAAACGTTCTGACTACAAATCTGTAGACGGTCTACTCAACTGTAGACGATTGCAGCCCGCGGGAAGTTCCGCACTTTTGCCCGGTCGTTGCCGATTCATGACTGATCGACTACATGCATGTAGTCATGATGGTCCGCGAAGTAAGGCATGCCTGCACTAACCCAGGAGGGGTCGCACCCAATGTGGGACGACGCGTTTCCGAGCTTTCTGATCGGGCTGCGGGAGGGGCTGGAGGCGGGACTCATCGTCTCGATCCTGGTCGCCACCCTCGTCCGCGCCGACGCCAGGTCCCGGCTGCCGCAGGTGTGGACGGGCGTCCTGGCCGCGATCGCCCTCGCGCTGAGCTTCGGCGCCGTCCTCACCTTCACCGCGGCGAACCTCTCCGCCACGGCCCAGGAAGCCTTCGGCGGTGTCCTCAGCGTGATCGCCGTCGCGTTCGTCACCGCGATGGTGTTCTGGATGCGGCGCTCGGCCCGCACCTTCTCCGGCGAGATCAGGGAGAAGGTGACCGGCGCGCTCGGCATGGGCGCGGGCGTGCTGATGCTCACCTCGTTCCTCGCGGTGGGCCGCGAAGGCCTGGAGACGGCCCTGTTCCTGTGGACCACGGCCCGCGCGGCCGGCGAGTCGGCCGGCCCCCTGGCCGGCGCCGGCATCGGACTCGTCCTCGCGGCGGCCCTGTGCTGGGGCTTGTACCGCCGCGTCCTCAGGATCAACCTGACGAAGTTCTTCACCGCCACCGGCGTCGTCCTGATCGTCATCGCGGCCGGCGTCCTCGGCTACGGCCTGCGCGACCTTCAGGAGGGCGGCATCCTCCCCGGCCTGGCCGCCTACGCCTTCGACCTCGGCGGCAGCGTCGACGCCGGCTCCTGGTTCAGCACCCTCATCCAGGGCGTGTTCAACCTGATGCCCACGATGACCTGGCTCCAAGTGGTCGGTTACGTCGGCTACTTGGCGGTGGTGATGCCCCTGTTCGTGCGCGGTGCAAAGACGAAGAAGCCCGAACCCGAACCCGCGGCACCCCAGTCGAGCGAGTCGTCCCCGTCACCGCGGCGCCGTCCCGTCTGGGTCGTCCCGGTCGCGGTGGTCGCCGTACCCGCGGTCGTGGCCGGTCTCGTCGTCGCCTTCTCCCGCCCCAAGCCCGCGAGTTCGCAGACGGTGGCCGTCTCCGAGACGGAGTGCGGCAAGGGCTTCACCGCGCCCGACACCGGCCGGCAGACCTTCCAGATGCACAACACCGGCGACAAGACCGCCGAGGTGTACCTGATCGACCCGGCCACCAGCGCGGTCTACGGCGAGGTCGAGGGCCTCGCGCCCGGCACCACCCGGGACCTCGTCGCCACCGTCGCGGGCGGCTCGTACGCCTGGCGCTGCGTACCCACCGGCGCGAAGGCGGTCACCTCCGCCACGGTTCATGTCAGCGGCGGGGGAGGCGCGGTGAAGGCGGTCGTCCCCGTCTCCGAGAACGACCTCGCCGTACCCCTCAAGGCCTACAAGGTGTACGTCGACCAGGGTCTGGCCACGCTCGAAACCCAGACGCGGCAGCTCAGCGCCGACATCACCGGCAACCACCTCGCCAAGGCGCGCACCGACTGGCTGACCGCGCACCGCACGTACTCCTCCCTCGGCGCGGCCTACGGCACCTTCGAGGACTTCGACCAGAAGATCAACGGCCGGGCCGACGGGCTGGCCGGGGGAGTCCAGGACAAGGACTTCGCGGGCTTCCACCGCATCGAGTACGGGCTGTGGCACGGGCAGTCGGCGGCCGAGTTGAAGGTGCCGGCACAGCAACTCGCCGTCGCGGTCGTGGGGTTGAAGAAGGCGTTCCCCACTCAGGACTTCGACCCGGGCGACCTGCCGCTGCGGGCCCACGAAATCCTGGAGAACGCCCTGCAGTTCGAGCTGACCGGCGACACCGACGAGGGCAGCGGCACCAACCTCGCGACCGTCGACAGCAACCTCGCCGGCACGCGTGAGCTGCTCACCGTACTGAAGCCGCTGCTGACCAAGGAGTCGCCGAAGCTGCTCCCCGGCGTCGACTCCGACATCGCCCGGCTGCAGAAGCTGCTCGACTCGGCGTACCGGGGCGGCAGTTGGACGCCCGTCGAGCAGCTGGACGAGACGGCGAAGGCCCGACTCGACGGCGCCACCGGGCAGTTGCTGGAGGACCTGGCACCGGTGCCGGACCTGCTGGAGATCAGGAAGTCGGCCTGATGAGCGCCGAGAACGACCGATACGGCACCGACAACACCCGCCCCACCCAGAACCCCCGCAGTGAAGGGAACCGCCCGATGCCGTCCGCCGAAACCCCTGGCTGTCCGGCTGGAGCCGGTCGCCGTTCCTTCGTCCGGACAGCGCTCGGTGCCGGGGCCGCCGGAGCCGTGCTGGCCGGCGGGGCGTTCGCGCTCGCCGAGACCGGCGGTGCGGTTCAGGCGCAGGCCGCGGACACCACGAACGCCGCCAAGATCCCCTTCCACGGCACCCACCAGGCGGGCATCCTCACCCCCGCCCCGGCCGCCGCGACCTTCGTCTCCCTCGACGTGATCGCCGACAACCGGGCCGAACTGACCGACCTGCTGCGGACGATCACCGAACGGGCCCGCTTCCTCACCTCCGGCGGCACCCCCGCCGACCTCGGCGTCGGCGCGCCGCCCGCCGACAACGGCATCCTCGGACCGGACGTACCCGCCGACGCCCTCACGGTCACCGTCGGTGTGGGCGCGTCCCTCTTCGACGACCGCTACGGACTCGCCAAGGCCAAGCCGCGCCGACTGACCCCCATGAAGACGTTCCCGAACGACAACCTGCGCGCCGCCGAGTGCCACGGCGACCTGTCGCTCCAGGTGTGCGGCGCCCGCCAGGACACGGTGCTGCACGCGTTGCGCGACATCGCCCGGCACACCCGCGGCGGCATGCAGATCAAGTGGCGCATCGACGGCTTCCAGAACACCCCGCGCCCCACCGGCACCCAGCGCAACCTGCTCGGCTTCAAGGACGGCATAGCCAACCCGGACGTGACGTCCACCCGCGAGACCGACCGGCTGATCTGGGTCGGCGACGGACAGGGCGAGCCGGCCTGGGCGAGCGGCGGCAGCTACCAGGTGATCCGGATCATCCGCATGCTCGTCGAGTTCTGGGACCGGGTCTCGCTCAGCGAGCAGGAGCTGATGTTCGGCCGTCGCAAGGACACCGGCGCTCCGCTGGACGGCGCTCAGGAGACGGACGTCCCGCACTACGCCAAGGACCCCAAGGGCACGGCGATCCCGCTCGACGCCCACATCCGCCTCGCCAACCCGCGCACCGCCGCCACCGACACCTCGCGCATCCTGCGCCGCGGCTACAACTACGACCGGGGCATCGACGCCGTGGGCAACCTCGACATGGGCCTCGTCTTCTGCTGCTACCAGCAGGACGTGCGCCGGCAGTTCGAGGCGACCCAGACGAGGCTGATCGACGAACCCCTGGTCGACTACATCTCCCCGACGGGCGGCGGCTACTTCTACGCACTGCCGGGTGTGAAGGACGCCAAGGACTGGCTCGGCCGGGGTCTGATGGCGACCTGACCAGGGATTTTTACTCCCTTTGAACAAGACCTGCCATGGTCTTTGCCGACCGTTACTGCGAACGGGTTGCAGGTACGGGAGGATGGCACGAGGTTGCTCGCGGCAACCGCGCAGCCATGCTCGCACCCGTACCTGTACCCGGCAGAAAGACCCTCCCCGATGACGGCGGCCCCCGAGTCCATTCCGACCCTCCCTGCCACGACCGCGGCTTCGCGGCCGTCGCTCTGGTCTCGCGTCCGTACGTCGATGACGCGGCAGGAGTGGACCCGGGTCGGCGGGATGGCCGCGTTCGTGCTGGGGCTGCATGTGATCGGCTGGTTCACGCTCGTGTGGATCGTGGCACCGGGGCACTACAGCGTCGGCGAGAAGTCCTTCGGCATCGGCATGGGCGTGACCGCGTACACGCTCGGCATGCGGCACGCGTTCGACGCGGACCACATCGCGGCGATCGACAACACGACCCGCAAGCTGATGAGCGAGGGGCAACGACCGCTGTCGGTGGGCTTCTGGTTCTCGCTCGGCCACTCCAGCATCGTCTTCGGCCTGACCCTCCTGCTCTCCCTCGGCGTGAAGGCCCTGGCCAACCCGGTCCGCGACGACAACTCCCAGCTCCACGACGTGACCGGCCTGATCGGTACGACCGTCTCGGGCACGTTCCTCTACGTCATCGCCGGCATCAACCTCGTCATCATGGGCGGCATCTGGAAGGTGTTCCGCCAGATGCGCTCCGGGCACTACGACGAGGCCGCGCTGGAGGAGCAGTTGAACAACCGCGGCTTCATGAACCGCATCCTCGGCCGCTTCATGAAGTCGATCACCAAGTCCTGGCAGATGTACCCGCTGGGCCTGCTCTTCGGCCTCGGCTTCGACACGGCGACGGAGATCGCGCTGCTGGTCCTGGCGGGCTCGGGCGCCGCGTCCGGCCTGCCCTGGTACGCGATCCTGTGCCTGCCGGTCCTGTTCGCCGCCGGCATGTCGCTGCTCGACACGATCGACGGCACGTTCATGAACTTCGCCTACGGCTGGGCCTTCTCCAAGCCGGTCCGCAAGGTCTATTACAACCTCACGATCACCGGCCTGTCCGTCGCCGTCGCCCTGATCATCGGCACGGTCGAACTCCTGGGCCTGTTCGCCGAGAAGCTCGACCTCCACGGCTTCTTCTGGGACTGGGTCGCGGGCCTCGATCTCAACGTCATCGGCTTCCTCATCGTCGGCCTGTTCTTCGCGACCTGGATCGTGGCCCTGCTGGTCTGGAAGTTCGGCCGCATCGAGGACAAGTGGACGGCGAACCTGGCCCAACCGGCGCAACAGCCCGCGGAGTAGCCGCTGTTCAGCGGTGCGGAATCGGTGCGTGTGCCGCCCCCGCCGTCATGTCCGTACCCCCAACTCCTTGCGCCACTTCACGATCTGCTTCTCCGCATCCCCGGTGTACGACCACGGAGTCGTCGTCGCCCGGCGGCCCATCATCGCCAGTACCGCCGTCGAGATGTCCTTCGTGCCCGCGTAACAGGCGGCATGGGCAAGGTAGTTGAGGTCGCGGAGTTCGCCGGGCGGGAAGGGGCCGTCCTCACGGGCGGTGATCCAGCGCTGCCAGGTGCGGCGGACGTCGCTGACGGCGCCGTCGTGGGTCCAGTGCTGGCCGAGGCCCACCGCCGCCTGGTGGCCCTTCGCGGCGTCGAGGGCGTAGCGGTACTCCTCGACGCGGGCGTACTGCACCAGGACCGGCAGGGTGCACCCGGGCGGTGCGACGCCCGCCGCGTCGCGGGCGAAGTCGTACATCAGGCCGTGGCTGCCGTGCCAGCGGGAGGAGTAGTAGTGGAGGACCTGGAGATGGCCCTCGACGCTGTAGGGGTCGCGGCGGTGCAACTCGTCCCACCAGCGGGCGAGTTCCTGGCGTCGTACGCCTGAGGGATACAGGCGGGCCACGGAGATCAGGGAGATCCACGGGGTGGGGTCGTCCGGGTACGCCTCCGCGGCCTGGAGGCAGGCCATGACGGCCGCGTCGATACGGTTCCGGTCGATCGGCACGCCCCGGCCCGCGGCGATGGCCACGTTGAACGCCCGGGCCGTCTCCGTCGCCGCGCGCAGCGTGAGCGCGTCGCCGCTGTGCGGCTCGGCGGCCAGCCACGACTCGACCGTCGAACTGCTCGCGCAGGCCTGCGCGAGCGTCCGGATCCGGTGGCCCCGGCCGAGCCAGTGCGCGCCGGTGTCCCGCAGCAGGTCCCGCAGGCCCTGCCAGCGGCCGATGACGATGTCCTGGCGGGCCGAAGTGAGGTACGCGTCCCCGCAGTCGGGGTCGAAGTCGGGGATGTAGCGGTCTCGCGCCATCGGATGCACCCTCAGAAGTCGGTCGGGAGACCCTGATGGACCCGGGACTGTTCGGGCACGAAGTCGTCCGGGACGTAGTCCGTCTCGACGGTGTGCGCGGCGTCGAGGCGCGCGGGACGGTAGTAGTCGCTGCCCTGCTTCCAGTACCAGAGCATCGGGACCAGCCCCACTGCCAGTCCGCCGATGCCGATGGCGATCGCCGCGTCGCTCAGATCGCCGAGCGACTCGACGAAGATCCAGAACATGAACAGGGCGCCGAACAGCGGCCACAGCCCGCCGAAGAGGAAGTTCGCCACCGACTTGAACAGCATCTTGCGGTACGCGACGACCACCGCGAGGCCCGCCAGGCCGTAGTAAACGGCGATCTGCAGACCGATCGCCGAGATCGCGTCGGAGAGGATCTCGCCCACCGAACCGAGCGCGTTCGAGACGATGAACATCACCAGCGCCACCCCGCCGACCACGGTGATCGCCACCCACGGGGTGTTCCAGGTGCGGTGCACCTTGCCCAGCGCGGCCGGCATCGTACGGTCGCGGCCCATCGCGAACAGCGAACGCGTGACCTGGATGAGGGTCGTCTCCAGGGTCGCGATGGTCGACAGCATCACCGACACGATGAGCAACTTGCCGCCCCAGCCCGGCCACAGCTCGTCGCCGAGCACCGCCAGCACGTTGGCGTCGTTGTTCTCGATCTGCCGCGAGGTCAGGATGATGTTCACCGCGATGGTGAACACCTCGAAGAGCAGGAAGACGATGCCGACGCCGATCAGGCCCGCGAGTCCGGTCGTACGACGGCTGTTGCGGGTCTCCTCGCTGAGGTTGCTGGTGACGTCCCAGCCCCAGTAGTAGAACGCGGCGATGAGCGCGCCCGACGCGAAGCCGGACACCCCGTCGAAGTGACTGAAGCCCAGCCAGGACCAGTCGAAGGCGCGGGCGTTGTCGGAGTGGACGAGGGCGAACACCGCGAACAGCGCCAGGATGCTCAACTCCACACCGGACATGAGGAGTTGGGCCCGGACCGTGAGCCGGGCGCCGCCGAGTACCACCAGCAGCATGATCACGAACCACGCGGCGCCGACCACCGTCGACCACGCCGTGTTGTCCGCGAGGCCCTGATCGAAGAGGGACAGCGTCATCGACCCGGCGGGCAGTGACCCGGCGACCATGAAGATGGTCGCGGAGACCACCAGGGCCCAGCCGCTGATGAAGCCCAGAAAGGGGTGCAGGGTGCGGCCCACCCAGGAGTAACTGGCCCCCGCGTTCACGTCGATACGGCCGAGATAGCTGAACGCCAGCGCGATGCCCAGCATCGGTATCGCGCAGTAGAGGAGCGCCGCCGGACTGGCCAGCCCCACCGCGCCGACCAGGACCGCCGTGGTCGCGGCCAGCGAGTAGGCCGGGGCGCTGCCCGCCACGGCCATCACGACCGTGTCGAACGTACCGAGGGCGTTGGCCTGTAGCCCTCTGCCCCTGTTGTTGCTCATGGATGCGCTGCTTTCCGTCTTGCACGACGTGGGGGGTTGCGCGAACCGGCCCCGGACCCGGAGATGGGGTGGCCTCGGGTCAGTGGCCGGTCGGAACAACAAATAGGGGGTGGTGGATACCCGTTGAACCGCTGCGTCGGCGGACGGTCACACCGTGTGTGGGTGTGATGATAGCCGTACCTCTTGACCTTTCAAGATTGACCAGCGAGTAATCTCCTGTGAACGGTCAGTCGCCGAGCCGGTCGATCTGCCGCAGCTTGTTGGTCGCGTCGAGGGCGGCGACCTTGTAGGACTCGGCGAGGGTCGGGTAGTTGAAGACCGCGTCCACGAGGTAGTCGACCGTGCCGCCGCAGCCCATCACCGACTGGCCGATGTGAATGAGCTCCGTCGCGCCGGTACCGAAGCAGTGCACGCCGAGCAGGGTGCGGTCCGTGGGGGAGACCAGCAGCTTGAGCATGCCGTGCGAGTCGCCGATGATCTGGCCGCGCGCGAGTTCGCGGTAGCGGGAGATCCCGACCTCGAACGGCACGCATTCCTCGGTGAGTTGGTCCTCGGTCTTCCCGATGAAACTGATCTCCGGGATGGTGTAGATGCCGATGGGCTGCCGGTCGTCGATCCGGTGCACCGGCTCACCGCAGGCGTGGTACGCGGCCGTACGGCCCTGTTCCATCGAGGTCGCCGCGAGCGCCGGGAAGCCGATGACGTCACCGACGGCGTAGATGTGCGGCACCGCGGTGCGGAAGTTCTCGTCGACGTCTATCCGGCCGCGCCGGTCGGCGGACAAGCCGGCCTTGTCCAGGTCGAGTTCGTCGGTCAGGCCCTGCCGTCCCGCGGAGTACATCACGGCGTCGGCCGGGATCTTCTTGCCGCTCTCCAGGACGGTCAGCGTGCCGTTGGTGTGCCGCTCGACGGCGGCGACGGTCTCCCCGAAGCGGAAGGTCACGGCGAGGTCCCGCAGATGGTACTTGAGCGACTCGATGACCTCCAGGTCACAGAAGTCGAGCATCCCGGCGCGCTTCTCCACCACGGTGATCTTGCTGCCGAGCGCGGCGAACATCGAGGCGTACTCCATCCCGATGACGCCCGCGCCGACGATGACCATGGACCGCGGGACCTTGGGCAGGTCGAGGACGTTGTCCGAGTCCATGATGGTCCGCCCGTCGAACTCGACGGTGTCCGGGCGCGCGGGGCGGGTGCCGGTGGCGATGATGATGTGCTCCGCGGTCAACAGCCGTTCGTGGCCCGTGACATCGGTCAGGGCGATGGTGTGCGGGTCGACGAAGCGGCCCGTGCCGGCGAACAGGGAGACCTGGTTGCGGGACAACTGGTTGCGGATGACGTCCACTTCACGGCTGACCACGTGCTGCGTGCGCGCGGTGAGGTCGCCGACGGTGATGTCGTCCTTCAGGCGGTAGCTCTGCCCGTACAAATCGCGCTGGGTGAGACCGGTGAGATACAGCACCGCCTCGCGCAGCGTCTTGGAGGGGATGGTCCCGGTGTGGATGGAGACCCCACCGACCATGTCGGGGCGGTCGACGACGGCGACCCGGCGGCCGAGCTTGGCCGCGGCGATGGCGGCCTTCTGGCCGCCCGGTCCTGAACCGATGACAAGCATGTCGAAGTCGGGCACCTCCGGAGTCTGTCAGCCGGAGCGCCCACTCCGAAAGGGTGAACGGGTAACCAGGTGCCGACAAGGCGCCTAAGGCAGCAGTTTGTCCAGCGCGGCCGTCCCCTCCGCCTCGATCTTCCGCCGGGCCCACTCCAGACTCTCCGGGGTGACGTCCCGGCCTGCCGCCAGGACCACGTCCTCCGGGGCCACCTCGGTACCGGTACGGGTGTGCAGCAGGGCGTCCGGAGTGGTGCGGTCGGTGCCTTCATCGGGTTGTGCTGTCGACATGGTGCCTCCTCGCCCGGGACCGGGTGAGTGCCGTGGGTCCCACTCCCACGATTCCTCGCCCGACCCCAGTGTGCATCCGGAAGAGTGGCCGAAGGAGAACCTGAACCTAAGCTGGAACCGGCCCGCGCGGGCCCGAACCAGGGAGGCTGCCGCGATGGTCGAGACCCCGCCCCACCAGGACACCCCCACCGGACCCGGATATCTGCCCATCGCCGAGCACGGACTGATCGGCGATCTGCGGAGCGTGGCGCTGGTGGGGACCAACGGCACGATCGACTGGTACTGCTGTCCGTCCTTCGACGCCCCCAGCGTCTTCGCCGCGATCCTGGACGCGGAACGCGGCGGCTCCTTCGAGCTCGCCGCCTCCGTCCCGGCGCGCACCAAGCAGTTCTACTTCCCCGACACCAACGTCCTGATCACCCGGTTCTACACCGAGGAGGGCGTCGGCGAGGTCCAGGACTTCATGCCGGTGACCGGGGAGTCGGACGCGTCCGCCCGGCACCGCCTGATCCGGCGCGTGCTGTGCGTGCGCGGCTCGGTCCCCTTCCGGACGCGGGTCGCCCCGAGGTTCGACTACGGCGCCTCCCCGCACACCGCGCGGATGGTCGGCGACGTGGCCCTCTTCGAGTCCGCCGAGAGGTCCCTCGCGCTGACCGCCACCGTCCCCCTGGAGTGCGACGACGTCGACGTGTGGGCCGACTTCAAGCTCGACGAGGGCGAGTCCGAGGTGTTCGCCCTCGACCAGGTCGACGGAGAGGTGACCTCCCGCCCCTGCGCACGCCAGGAGGCCGAGGACGAGTTCGTCTCGACCGTCGCCTACTGGCGGCGCTGGCTCTCCCAGTCCCGCTACCGGGGCCGCTGGCGCGAGATGGTCCACCGCTCCGCCCTCACCCTCAAGCTGCTGACCTACGCCCCGACCGGCGCCATCGTCGCCGCCCCCACCACCAGCCTCCCCGAACAGCTCGGCGGCGAGCGCAACTGGGACTACCGCTATGTCTGGATCCGCGACGCCGCCTTCTGCGTCTACGCGCTCCTGCGCCTCGGCTTCACCGGCGAAGCGAAGGCGTTCATGCAGTTCGTGACCCGCTACATCAGCCCCGGCGACGGCAACCCCTCCGGCCCGCTGCAGATCATGTACGGCATCGACGGCCGCACCGAACTCACCGAACGCGAGCTCCCGCACCTCGAAGGCCACCAGAAATCCGCCCCGGTCCGCGTCGGCAACGCGGCCTCCGACCAGCTCCAACTCGACATCTACGGCGCCCTGATCGACTCCATCTACCTCTACGACAAGTGGGCCGAGCCCATCTCCAGCTCCCAGTGGGACGACGTGTGCGCCCTCGTCGACTGGGTCTGCGACAACTGGGACCAGCCGGACGAGGGCGTCTGGGAGACCCGCGGCGGCCGCAAGAACTTCCTCTACTCACGGCTGATGTGCTGGGTCGCGATCGAGCGCGGGATCCGCCTCGCCAACCGCCGCGGCCTGCCGGCCGACCTCCCGCACTGGCTCCAGTGCCGCGACACCATCTACCGCCGCATCATGGACCGCGGCTGGTCGGTCAAACGCCAGGCCTTCGTCCAGTACGAGGGCAGCGACGTCCTCGACGCCGCCCTGCTGATGATGCCGCTGGCGAAGTTCATCGCGCCCACCGACCCCAAGTGGCTGTCCACACTGGACGCGTTGACCGAGGAACTCGTCTCCGACTCCCTCGTCTACCGCTACAACCCGCAGGCCAGCCCCGACGGCCTGCGCGGCGACGAGGGCACGTTCTCGATCTGCTCCTTCTGGTACGTCGAGGCCATGGTCCGCGCCGGCCGCGTCGACGAGGCCCGCCTCGCCTTCGAGAAGATGCTCACCTACGCCAACCATCTCGGCCTGTACGCCGAGGAGATCGGCCGCACCGGCGAGCAACAGGGCAACTTCCCCCAGGCGTTCACCCACCTCGCCCTGATCAGCGCCGCGTTCAACCTGGACAAGGCCCTCGGCTGATCCGGCCGCGTTCGTCCGGGCCGCGCAACAAGTGTCACTGAGGCGTCACAGCACGCCGAGGCACCACAACCACCGTGGCATGTCTCGTGTCGAACCCCCTGACCGCAACAAATTTGACCCACGGGGGAAACACATCATGACGAACGTGTCACGCAAGAAGGTCTCCGCCGCCGTCGCGTCCGCGACCTTCCTGCTCCTGGCCGGCGCCGGCATCGTCGCCGCACCGGCGAGCTACGCGGGCGTCCCCGGCGGCACCAGCGCCGTCGACCGCAACAGCGACTTCAACGGGGACGGCTACGACGACGTCCTGATCGGCGCCCCGGAGGGCACCGTCGACGGCAAGCAGGGCGCCGGCTACGTCACCGTCCAGTACGGCGCCCCGAACGGCATCGCCACCAACACCACGGTCCCCAAGGGCAAGACGGCCGTCATCAGCCAGTCCACGCCCGGTGTCCCCGGCACCTCGGAGACCTACGACTCCTTCGGCCAGGCGATCGCCACCGGCGACGTGGACGGCGACGGCTACGACGACGCGATCATCGGCGCCCCCGGAGAGGACGAGGGCACAGTCGAGAACGCGGGCCGCGTCACCGTCCTCTACGGCTCCAAGGCGGGCCTCGGAGCCGAGACCAACGACTCCTTCACCTCCGCCACCCCGAAGGCGGGCGACCGGTTCGGCCAGTCCGTGGCGGCGGCCCGCTTCACCGGGGCGACCGACAGCGACTCCATGGCCGTACTCGACAACAACGGCGCCCAGTTGTTCACCTACCACACCGGCATCCTGCACTCGCTCGGCACCCTGGACACGACCACCCACCCCGGCGGCCACCGCATCCAGCCCGCCTATCTCACCACCGGCGACTACGACCGCAACGGCTTCGCCGACCTGGTCATCTCCGGCTACAGCCCCGACGACGACTACCAGCAGGGCTGGTCGGCCCTCTACGCGGGTGGCGAGACCTCGCTGACATACCGTCAGGACCTGAACGGCGGCCTCGGCACCGCCTCCGGCGACATCAACAACGACGGCTACGACGACCTCGTCCTCGGCCAGCTCAGCAGTGCCGACGACAAGGCCGAGGGTGACGACGGCGGCAAGATCGCTGTCTACCTCGGCAGTTCGGAGGGCGTCGGCGGCGAGGAGGGTCCCGGCATCCCCGCGCAGTGGTGGTCGCAGAACTCCCCGGGCGTACCCGGCACCTCCGAGCACGGCGACGGCTGGGGCAACGACCTCTCCGTGGGCGACGTGAACGGCGACGGCTACGCGGACGTGGCGATCGGCGCGCCCGGCGAGGACATCGGCACCGTCCAGGACGCGGGCGCCGTATGGCTGTTGCGCGGTTCGAGCCACGGCGTGACCGCGACCGGCGCCCAGTCCTTCGACCAGAACACCGCCGACATTCCCGGCACCGCCGAGGCCGACGACATCTGGGGCTCCCAGGTCCGGCTGGCGGACACGAACGCGGACGGCCGCGCCGAACTGGTCGCCTCCGCGCCGGGTGAGAACTCCGGTGACGGCTATGTGTGGTTGCTCCCCGCGGGCCCGAACGGCCTGCTCGCCGAAGGCTCTTCGCTGTACAGCGCGGCGGACCTCGGCGGCGCGGCGAAGGGGGCGCACTTCGGGTCGGCGATCGACGAGTAGGCCTTCGACGGCCAGGGGAAGCAGTGCGACAGCGCCCGTACCGGCTCGGCAGCCGGTGCGGGCGCTGCCCGTGAACCGGGTTGATCACAGGGCCTGTTCGGCCCAGATGACCTTGCCCGCCGGTGTGTACCGGGTGCCCCAGCGCTCGGAGAGCTGGGCCACCAGGAACAGGCCCCGGCCGCCCTCGTCCGTCATCGCCGCGTACCGCAGGTGCGGTGACGTGGTGCTGCCGTCGTACACCTCGCAGATGAGGGTGCGGTCGCGCAACAGGCGGACGCGGACGGGGTCGTTGCCGTAGCGGATCGCGTTGGTGACCAGTTCGCTGAGGATCAGTTCGGTGGTGAACGTCAGCTCGTCCAGGCCCCAGTGGGTGAGCCGGCGGGTGACCGAGGCGCGCATGTCGGCGACGGCGGCCGGGTCGGAGGGGACGCTCCACTCGGCGATGCGGTCGGCGCCCAGCGCGCGGGTGCGGGCGACGATCAGGGCGATGTCGTCGCTCGGGCGAACCGACAACTCCGAGTCGAGGACGGCCCGGCAGGTGTCCTCGGGCGAGTCGCCGGAGTCGGTGAGCGCGGTGCGCAGTATCTCCAGGCCGACGTCGATGTCCCGCTCCCGGTCCTCGACCAGGCCGTCGGTGTACAGGACCAGCCGGGTGCCCTCGGCCAGCTCCAACTCGGCTGTCTCGAAAGGGAGTCCACCGAGGAGGCCGAGCGGAGGTCCTGCGGGGACCTCGGGGAACTCGACGGTGCCGTCGGGACGGATCAGCGCCGGTGGCGGATGGCCGGCGCGGGCGACGGTGCAGCGCAGGGTCACCGGGTCGTAGATCGCGTACAGGCAGGTCGCGCCGGTGACCGGGGCGACGCTGTCCTCGGTCGTCTCGTCCTGGTCGATGCGGCCCACCAACTCGTCGAGCAGGCCCAGGAGTTCGTCCGGCGGCAGGTCCAGGGCGGAGAAGTTGTGGACCGCCGTGCGCAGTCGCCCCATGGTGGCCGCGGCGTGCAGACCGTGTCCCACGACATCGCCGACGACCAGGGCGACCCGGGCGCCGGACAACGGCAGGACGTCGAACCAGTCGCCGCCGACCCCGGCCTTCGCGGGCAGATAGCGGTAGGCGACGTCGAGGGCGCTCTGCTCGGGCAGCCGGCGGGGCAGCAGACTGCGCTGGAGGGTCACCGCCATGCCGTGTTCGCGGGTGTAGCGGCGGGAGTTGTCGATGGAGACCGCCGCGCGGGCGACCAGCTCCTCGGCGAGGGCCAGCTCCTCCACGTCGAAAGGATCGGGCTTGTCGGAGCGCCAGAAGTTGACCACGCCGAGGATGAGGGCACCGGCCCGCAGCGGGACGGTGATCAGCGAGTGGATGCCGTACTCGACGACCTGTGCGGTGCGTTCGGGGTCCTGGGTGAGCCAGCCGGGGGCGTCGCTCAGCCGGGGTTCGACGACGGCCTCGCCGGTGTCGAGGCTGCGTGCCTGCGGGGAGGACGCGATGAACTGGATCTGCTTGCCGACCGGGTAGAGCGGGGCGTCGTCGCGGACCCCGCTGGAGGCCGTGCGGCGCAGGTCGGTGCCGGGCTGCGGTTCCTCGCCGCTGAGTACGGCGTCGTAGAGGTCGACCGTGACGAAGTCGGCGAAGCGGGGGACGGCCAGTTCGGCGAGTTCCTCGGCGGTACGGGTCACGTCGAGGCTGGTGCCGATGCCCACTCCGGCGTCGTAGAGCATGTTGAGGCGTTCGCGGGTGACCTCGGCGCGGCCGGAAAGGGCGCGGAGTTCCGTGGAGTCGCGGAGCGTGGTGACGCTGCCGGCCGGGCCGCCCTTGAGGTCGGTGGGGCGCTGGTTGACGGCGAGCAGCCGGTCGCCGACCCGGTGCACCTCGTCCGTCGCGACCCGCGCGGAGGCCAGTAGCGCGGTCATCTCGGCGTCGAGTCCGAGGTCGAGGACCAGGCGCCCCTCGGCGTTCTCGGGCAGGTCCAGCAGCTGGCGCGCCTCGTCGTTCGCGAGCAGCAGGCGGCCCTCGCCGCCGACGATGATCACGCCTTCCCGTACGGCGTGCAGCACCGCGTCGTGGTGCTCGTACATCCGGGTCATCTCGTGCGGGCCCAGGCCATGGGTCTGGTGCTGCAGGCGTCTGGTGACCAGGGCCGTACCCCCGAGGGCGAGGATGAGGGCCACCCCGGCGGCGGTCAGCAGGAGCGGCAGCTGCTGGTCGGCGGCGCCGCCGACGTTCGCCTTCGTCACCCCGGCCGACACCAGACCCACGACCTTGCCACCGGGGCCCCGGACCGGCACCACGGCCTGCACCAGCGGCCCGATGGTGCCGGTCAGCTCCTCGGTGACGACGTGCCCGGCGAGCGCGGGGGCGATGTCCCCGACGAACTTCTTGCCGATGCGGTCCGGCTTGGGATGGGTGTAGCGGATGCCCTCGGTGTTCATCACGACGATGAAGTCGACCTTGGACGTCTTCCGTGCGGCCTCGGCGCTCGGCTGGAGGATCGCCGTGGGGTCCGCGCTGCGCAGGGCCGCGACCGTGCCCGGCGCGTTGGCGAAGGTCTGGGCGACGGCCACCGACCGGTTGCGGGCCTCCTGCGTGCTGTCGTGCCGCACCTGGAGCACCTGTGCCACCACGGCCGACACGACCAGCAGCAGCACGATCACCAGCTGCAGCATGAACACCTGCCCGGCGACGCTGCGGCCGCCCAGCCTTCCGCCCAGCGGCGCTCGCCGGTGTTCGGGCGCCCGGCGGGCACGGTCGTACGGGCGCTGCGCGCGCAGACCGTCGGGGCGGTGGGTCGACCGGGCCCCGGGCCGACCCGTCAGGCGGACCATGTGCCCATGTCTACACTGCCCGACCTCAGGAGGCGAGGGGCGTCACAGGTGGTGACAGGCCGTGGCCGGCCGGGGCTCACGGGTGCCGTCCGGGCTTGGCGCGCCGGGCGGCGAGCAGCAGCGCGATGTCGTCCGGGCGGTCGGCCGCGTGCCGGGCGGTCGCGGTGAGCCGGTCGGCGACGCCGGCCAGGGACCGCCCGCCCGGCCGTGCGGCGGGCCCGCCCGCCTTCGCGAGGGCGACGCGCAGGGCCGCGATGCCGTCGTCGATGTCGACACCGGGCCGCTCGACGAGGCCGTCCGTGTAGAGCGCGAGGATGGAGTCCGGCTCCAGTCGTAGCTCCGAGACCGGGTACTGGGCGTGCGGGTCCACCCCGAGGACTACGCCTCCGGGTATGTCCCAGACGCGGGTGCGTCCGTCCGGGGTACGGATCAGCGGCGGCGGATGCCCGGCCCGCGCGACCCGGACCAGCCCGCTCGCCGGGTCGAGCCGGAGGTAGCAGCAGCTCGCGAACTGCCCCGGGTCGAGATCGATGAGGAGGTGGTTCGTGCCGCTCATCACCTCGTCGGGCGGCCGGTCGCCGAGCGCGAACGCCCTTACCGCGCTGCGGAGTTGGCCCATCGTGGCGGCCGCCTGGACGCCGTGTCCCTGGACGTCGCCGATGACCAGCGCCAGGCCGTCACCGGCCTCGACGACGTCGTACCAGTCGCCGCCCACCTCCATGCCCTGGGTGCCCGGCAGATAGCGCCCCGCGGTCTCCACCTGCGGGTGGGCGGAGAGGCGGCGGGGGAGGAGGGCCTGCTGGAGGCCGCGGGCGAGGGCGGCCTCGGAGTCGTAGCGCTGGGCCTTCTCCATCGCGTGGGCGATCAGTCCGGCGAGGGCGGTGAGCACCGCGCGCTCCTCGCCGCTGAAGCTGCGGGACCGGTCGAAGCCCAGGATGGCCGAGCCGACCGGACGCCCGGACGCGATCAGCGGCAGGAACGCGCGGGCGCCCACCTCCGCGTCCAGGGGGATGCCCGGGTAGGCGTCCGCCAGCTGCTGCATGGAGTCGAAGAAGAGCGGCCGTCCGGTGGTGAGGGTCTCGACCCCGGGCAGCCGGGTGTCGAGACCGACGCCGTCGAACGGGGCGAGGAAGCCCTGCGGGAAGCCGGTCTCCCAGGCCAGGTACAGATGCCGTTCCTGCAGCAGATAGATCGCGAGCCGCCGGCCGCCGAACGCGGGCAGCAGCTCCTTCATGACGACCGCGGACACCTGGCGGGCGGTGACCGCCTCCGTCAGCGCGATGGCGAGCACGATCGGCCGGTACAGCGGAGCCAACGAGGTCACGCCGTTGTCCGGACCGCCGTCCCCGTCGGCGCGCACGGGCACCAGCGGCAGCGGCGGCCCCGCCACCCGGGTCGAGGGGGCCACCGTGCACGTCAGCTGGTCCTGCCCCGGATGGACGGCCAGCGCCAGCCAGTCGCTGTCGTACGGCTCCTGCCCCTGGTCCCGCTCGTCCGGGCGCCGGACGTGGAAGTGCACCGGCCCCAGCGACAGCAGGGCGCCGCGCAGCTGGTCCTCGCAGCCGATCTGGTTCAGCCAGGGCACGCCCTCCCACAACGGGCGGCCCAGCAGCTCCTCGCGCGGCCGGCCCAGCAGCTGGGCGGCGCGCGGATTGGCGTAGGTGACCAGGCCCAGCCGGTCCAGGCAGAACACGCCGTCCGGCAGCAGATCGGCCACGCTGTCGGCCGGCGGCCCGGAGCCCGGGTCGACGACGACACCGCTGACCGGGTACCCGCCGTCCGGCGGGAGGGTCCCGGTGGCGGCCGTCCACAGGTCCAGCAGCCGGGCCGAACCGTCCGACGCCCGCACCCGCAGGGGCAGCGGCGGGGGCTTCCCGGCGGCCGTGGCCCGCAGCGCGGCCATGACCTGGTACGTGTCGCCCGGCGCCACGACGTCCGCGAGCGCCTGCGCGGTGCCGGGGAACTCCGCGGGCTCCACCCCCAGCAGGGCGTGCAGGGAGCCGTCCCCGGTCACGGCAGCGGTCTTCGGATCCCATACGAACCGTGCCATGCGCCCCTCGGGGCGATGCGTGGCCGCCGTCCGGACGCACACGGGCTCGCCGTCCCAGGCGACGTACGGGCCGTCCTCGTCCTTGTGCTCGTCCTCCAGCTCGGCCAGCGCCCTGCCCAGCTCCTCGGCCAGCCCGGTCATCCGGTCCAGGCCCGACAGCACCTCGGTGGTGTCCGGGGCGGAGGGCCGCAGCACGGTCAGCACGCCGTACGTCGTCGACCCGCCGATGACGGGGACGTACAGGGACCCGAACTGGAACGGCAGGCTCGCGGCGAACTGCGGATAGCGGCGCATGGTCTCGGTGGCGTTCGGCAGGACCACGTGCACGCCGAGCCGGTAGGCGTCGGCGACGGGGAACTTGCTGTCGACGTGCAGTCGCCCCCAGGGGCGGAACAGCGGCCCGGGCAGCCCCGCGAGTACGCCGAGACGCAGCAGTCCGGGCGTGCTCGACCGCAGGTAGACGCCCCCGGAGTGGCCGCCGGCCGCGTCGATCGCCTCCGTCGAGGCGTCGATGAGCAGCTCGGCGAGCCGTCCGGGCGTCCCCTTCTCGCGCTCGGCACTCCCAGTCATTGGGGCTCTACCTCGTCCCTGTGGCGCCGGGTGGGTGACACAGCAAGAATGCGCCAGGACGCGGCCGGGGTCACCTGGGCGGACGGGATGGGCTGGAGAGGCACGGGTATCGCCGGTCCGTCGGTGTCTGATGAAGTGATCAAGAGTGGCTCAAGTGTGGGTGGGGTCGGGTGCGGGGTGCCGCCGGCGGTGTCGTCGGCGGTCGGGCCGGTGTCGTCGGCTCATGACGAGGGCCCCTCGGCGTGGGTGCGGAGGGGCGTTGCGCGGGTCAGGCGACGGGGGTGGGCCGACCGGCGGTGGTGTTGCGGTCGCCGGGGGTGTCGTTGTCGTAAGGGTGGGAGTTCTTCGCGTGCGGCGCGTTCCACTTTTTTGCGCGCAGTGTGTGCGATACGTCCAGGTCGACGGCCCGCGCGCGGTCGGCGGCCTTGTGGGTCGTCGCCGAGTCGCGGTCGTGCGTCGTCCGGCCGGTGTGCTCGGGTACGGCGAGCGTCCTTCCGGCGGACCGGGGTGTGGCCATGGGGCTGAGCCCTTTCGGATCGACGCGATGAGCAGGCAGGCAGGAAAAGGGAGTTGAGATCCGACCCGCGTCAGCGATCGGTCCTCGACTCATGGCGTTCAGGATGGCGCAAACTACGCCTCGCGCGGGGCGAATTCGATCTGTTGCCCTCACCGGTCATGATCGGCCGGCCGCCGATTCGCCGGCCATGTACCGCGGCCCAGCGCCCGCGGCGGCAGCCCGGCCACCACCGGACCACCGAACAACAAGGTCAGCCCGGCCCCGACAGCGACGCCGGGCACGCCGGGCACGCCGGCCCCGACATTGACGCCGATCACCCCGGCCACCGTCAACGGCGCCGGCACCTCCCACCACCGCCGCTCCAACTCCCCACGCCGCGAGGCCCGTACGAGCAGCGCACCCCCCATGCCCGCCAGCAGTAGGGCGACCACGCCGATCGCGGCGGCCGACAAGGGTGCAGGTGCTCGCTCGGTGCACGGCACCTGGCTCACCCGGCGCCGCCTCCGGCGCGGGGACCCCCGCAACTCCGCCGGCCCCCTCGGCGCGCCCGGGCGCGCACCACAAACCTCCGCGCTCGGGAACCGCGCCACCCCCCGCCCA
>NZ_JBXVPZ010000036.1:0-38938 GCF_057961495.1 Streptomyces sp. P5F9
CCCCCTCGCCCACCCCTGACGCACGGAAGCCGTCCGAGGCGAGCGCCTCGCCGTCCCGCGCGGCCGGTCAGCCGAAGGCCGCGCCCGTCGGCAAGCGGACCGTCACCCTCGTCAACCGCCTCGACCGGACGATCTGGCCGGCGATCGCGGCGGACCCCAAACACCCTGTGGGGGCGACGGGTTGGGTGCTGAAGCCCGGGGCGAGCCTCAGCTTCGCCGTCCCCGACCACTGGGACGTCCGGGTGTGGGCGCGTACCGGTTGCTCCTTCGACGCGTCCGGCGACGGCCACTGCCTGACCGGCGACTGCGGCCGTTTCCAGTGCGGCTCGACCTGGGGCGAATTCCCCTCCACGCTGGCCGAGTTCAACCTGAACGCCTGGAACGGCATGGACTTCTACGACGTCAGCCTGGTCGAGGGCAACAACCTGCCGATGTGGATCAACAGTTACGGCGGCTCGTCCCACGACAAGATCGACGCGAACGGCTGCTCCGCCGCCGGCTGCACCCGGGACGCCAACGCGACCTGCCCCACCACACGCCAGCGCGTCCGGGACGGCCGTGTCGTGGCCTGCCTGAGCGCCTGCCTGGTGTTCAAGACGGACCAGACCTGCTGCACGGGCGCCTACGCGGCACGGCCCCAGTGCGTCCCGTCCTCCTGGCCCGTCGACTCGGCGGCCGTGTTCAAGAAGGCCGAGCCCTTCGCGTACTCCTACGTCAACGACGACGCGACCAGCGTGCTCACCTGCTCGGGAGAGTGCGGGTACCGCATCACCTGGGGCGTGAGTCCCTGACTCCGCGTGCAGCCGGGCCGGATCAGTCCGCGGACTGGAAGGCCCGGCCCGCAGCGGTGGTCGTCGTACCGTCCGTGAAGAGCCCACTGCTCGGCTTCGACGGATCCGCGCCCAGCCCGAACCACGCGTAGCGCTGTACGTACGACAGCCCGTCCAGCGCCTTGGTGGACGCGGTGACGAAATCGGCCTGTTGCTGCGCGGACGGGAAACGGGTCCCCTGGGAGAAGTCGATCAGCGCGTACTCGGTGAGCCAGATCGGCTTGTGGTAGCGCGCGTACACCGCGGCCAGGTACGACTTCAGCTGCTCGACGGCTTGCGGGGTGCGGAAGTCGCCGCCGTACCAGTGCAGCGTGATGAAGTCGACCCGGTACCCCTTCGCCTCGGCCCCGGACATGAACCGGTCCAGCCAGCCATCCGCCGTGTCCCCGCCGTAGGCGACCGCGGGGCTGCCCAGGATCTTGCCCGCCGCCATGAGCTGGGGCCACAACTCCAGCGCCTGCTCGACCGTCATGTTCGACTGCTGCGCCATGTCCGGTTCGTTGAACCCGAGCAGATAGGGCCCGTACGCCCGGGCCTGGGCCAGCGAGGAGTCGGTGACGGACTTCGCTCCCCAGATCATGGGCACGAACGACCCCGACGAGGGGGTGGTGACACCCGAGTGCTGCGTGGACCAGGTGTAGTACCAACTCGCCCCGCTCGCGGCGAGCGCCTGACTCACCCCGCCGAACGTCCACACCCCGACCCCCTTCTTGGCGCCGGAGGCGATGTGCGCGGGGGCGGCGGCGGTGTGCTTCGAGGGAGAGGGACTCGGCTCGGCCTTCGGCGTCGGGGACGCGCTCGGCGACGCGCTCGGAGAGGCCGAGGGTGTAGGGCTCGGGGAGACGCTGACCACCGGAGCGGGCGATGCCGATGCCGCAGCCGTCGTAGAAGAGGAACCCCCGGTCAGCCGGGGCGCGACCAGCGCCGCCACCACGGCGACAGCGACGGCCGCCGAACCACCCACGACCTGCTTGCCGCCGATACGACCGGACCGGCGCCCGTGCCGCCGACGTGGACCCCGGCGCGCGGACTGCCCGGGTTGGTCCGCCGGCGAGGACGAACCACCCTCCCCCGTAACGGTGTTGAGCACCCGCGCCGGGTCAAGTCCCGCCGGCACGGCCACCAACGGAAGCCCGCTCAGCAGCCGGTCCATCGGCAGCAGCCCCGCGTCGAGCCCCTGGCACACCCCGCACCCACGTATGTGCCGGGCAAACCGCTTACGCCACAAGGCACTTGGCGTGCCGTCCCACGTCGAGGCCGTCTCCTCCAGTTCCGCACAGCGCGGTGCGGCGGCCAGCGCCCGCACCACCACCCGCGAGACCTCCATCTGCTTCTTCATGCGCTGCACGCGGACGGAGGCGTGCCGGTCGGAGAGCCCCAACGCACCGGCGAGTTCGGCCCGTTCGAGTTCGCCGGTCTCCTCCAGCCACCACAGGGACAGCAGTTCCTGGTCATCGGGGTCGAGCCAGCGCGTGGCCTCGACGACCTCACGGCGCTGCTCGGTCAACCCCAGCCGCAGGATGGTCAGTCCGGCGAAGTCGAGCGCGGGGTCGGTGATCGCCTCCGCGTCCTCCAGGTGCGCCCTGCGGTCGCGATCGGCGGCCCGTGTCTGCTCACGGTCCCGTACCTGTCGGATCGTGATGGCCACCAGCCACGACCGGAACGCGGCGGGATCCCGCAGCTTCGGCAGCCCCCGCACCATGCGCAACAGCGTCTCCTGTACGACGTCATCGACATCGGCGTGACCGTTCAGGGCCCGGCCGACGATGTTGTAGACCAGCGGCAGGCACAGCGTCAGCAGGTGATCCAGGGCCTGCCGGTCACCCGCGCACGCGGCGCTCACCACGCCCGCGTCGGGTCCACTCCTGGGCTTCTCGGTCATCTGCGTTCGTTCCTCCGCGTGTGGTCCGGCCGTGGCATCTCTCTGCTTCGGAGACCGCCGACGCGCGCAAGGACTACAGAAAACAGGACAACAAAAGAAATCAGCCGGTCGAGTCCGAATTTATGTTGTCGGGCCGTCGCCGAACAGGTCACCGATAGGCAGGACCGCATCGGGACCAGATCTGGACCGCAGCTGGACCGCAACTGGGCCGCATCCGAAGAGCATCAGGAAGGCGCGAGGACCATGGCACGAGGACGCAGAAGACTCGGCGCGAACCCACGGCGGCACCGCCGACGCTGGTGGTACGTCGCGGCGGCCGCCCTCGCCACGGCCGCCACCGTGCTGATCGCCTACAGCGTGTGGACTCCGTCCGGAACGAGCGGCACCCGCACGACGGCCCACCAGGACACGGCCGCGCGCCCGGCCGTGTCCCGAAGCGCCTCGCCCGCGCCTTCGCCTTCCCCGAGTCACAGCACCTCGGCCTCTCCGTCCCCCAAGACCGCCGTCTCGAAGAAGGGCACAAGCAAGCCCACCACCAAGGCAGTTGAACCGACACCCCACGCCTCGACGGCCCCCGCCGGCAAACGCCTGATCACGGTCGTCAACCGCACCCCGAAGACGGTCTGGGCGGTCGTCACCAACACGTCCATCTACCCCGCGGGCCGCCAACTCGCCCCGGGCCAGAGCCTGTCGGTGACCGTGGCGAACAACTGGGGCGGCCGCATCTGGGGCCGTACGGGCTGTACCTCCACGGCCGCCGGCCACTGCGCGACCGGCGACTGCACCAGCGTGTGCGAGGGCGCCAACCCGCCCACCACACTGGGTGAGTTCACGTTCGACGCGTATGCCGGGATGGATTTCTACGACGTGAGCATGGTCGACGGCTCGAACCTGCCGATGTACATCAACATCTCGCACACCACGACGGTCGACCCGGTCAGTTCCTCGGGCTGCTACAAGGGTGTCTGCACGTCGGACGTCGGCTGCCCCACCGCGATGCAGGCGGTGTCGGGCGGCCAGGTCGTCGGCTGCAAGCCGCCCTGCGCGGCGTTCGGCGGCGACACGTACTGCTGCCGCGGCGCCTGGGCGGGCCGCGACAACTGCGCCCCCTCGAAGTGGCCGGTCGACTACACCCAGGTCTTCAAGCGGGCCGCCCCGTACGCCTATTCGTACGCCTTCGACGACGGGGCGACGATGCCGTGCAAGGGGGCCTGCTACTACAAGGTCACCTTCGGGACGACCGGGTCGTAGCACGCGGTTCGATGTCGATGCACTCGGTTCGATGTCTGTGCACCGGCTCGATGTCAGTGGCCCCACGTACCTCTGTCAGTGGCCCCACGTACCTTCTCCTTTGACCATCCAGCCGGACGGCAGGGGAGGGACGGGACATGGAGTGGTTCGGGGACGCCCGGCCGGCCGCCGGACCGGAGGCCGCCTGGTATCTGGAGACGGCGTTCACGCCCGGCGCACAGCTGGGGACGGTCTACGACGTTCCGTCAACGCAGGTCGTGGTCACGGGAGTTGAGCGGATGACCGAGCAGGAGCCGGCTGAGCCAGTCGGTGCGGGTTCGGCGGGCCGTGGCCGAGATGTCCGCCTGCGGATACAGCGCGTCGAAGCCGTGGAACCCGCCTGCCCAGACGTGGAGTTCGGCCTGGCCGCCGGCCGCCCAGATGCGGGTGGCGTAGTCGGTGTCCTCGTCGCGGAAGACTTCTGCGGAGCCGGCGTCGATGTAGGTGGTCGGCAGGCCCGAGAGGTCCTCGGCCCGGGCGGGTGAAACGTACGCGGACACCTCGTCGTCGGTGAGGTCGCCGAGTACGGCTCGCCAGCCGAACTCGTTCATCTCGCCGGTCCAGACACCGGGCACGCCGGAGTACTGGCGGCTGGAGGTGGTGATGTTGCGGTGGTCGAGCATGGGGCAGATCAGCATCTGCGCGGCGATCGCCGGGGCGCCGAGGTCGCGTGCCATCAGGGTGAGACCGGCAGCGAGGCCGCCACCGGCGCTGGCGCCCGCGACGATGATCCGGGTGGGGTCGATGCCCAGTTCCTCGGAGTGTTCGACGGTCCAGAGCAGACCTTGGTAGCAGTCGTCGACGAGGGTGGTGCCGGTGACTTCCGGTGCGAGCCGGTAGTCCACGGAGACAACGACCGCGCCGAACTCGTCGAGCCATTCCAGCGGGATGTCGATCTGCGAGAAGCGGTCGCCCATGACCATCCCTCCACCGTGGATCCAGTAGACGCAGGGGGCGCCGACGGTGCGATCGGTGCGCGCGGGGCTGAAGACCGACAGGCGGATCGGGGCACCGTCCTCGGCCGACACGCTGACCTCGCGCCGTTCGACCTGCCGGTGTGCCAGGAGCGAGTCGACGGGCGCCGAGGAGAGCCGTCGTAGTTGCGCGAGAAGTTCCGGGGTGAGCTGGGACATGAGGGGCATGTCGGCCAGCAGCTCTTGCAGTTCGGGGTCCAGGGCGGGACGTGCCGGGGTCATGGCGTGGGCCTTTCGTGGTGTGGTGCCGGACGGACGAAAACCGGACGAACGAAGACGGGGCGTCTGGGCAGGTGGCCGGGTAGCGGGTCAAGCGGATCGGCAAATGGGTCCGGGGATCAGAAGGCGGCTTTGCCGAGGACCGGGACGTAGTCGGTGTACTCGGACTCCTTGGCCAGCAGCCCGGCGATCCGCGCCACGATGGCCTGGGCGGCCTCGCCGGCGAAGATCCGGTGGTGGTCCTCCTCGCTGGTCCAGCCCTCGGTGACATGGACGACGTCGGGGTCGGACGCGGAACGGGAGACGAGGTAGACGACGCAGTGCTCGCTCGCACCGGGGCTGCCCTCGTCCAGGCCGGTCAGCAGCAGGTCGACCAGCCGGCTGCCCATCCCGGGCTTGGCGGTCAGCGTGGCGTTGAATCCGTAGTCGGCAAGCATGAAGTTCTCCTTCGCAGTGACGGGGTGAATGGAGTGCACGGAGTGAGCTGATTCCATTCAAGGCCACTGACCTGCGGAAACGTTAGAACGATGCTCGCGGACACTTGCACGATCCTCGCGGGTTCGGGAGCAGAACGGCGGCGGGGTGCTGCAATGGGCCCATGTCCCTGGAAGAGTTCCGCACCCTGCTGGACCGGCACGCCCGGCCCGACTGGACCACCGCCATCGACGGCGTCCTGATCTCGAAGGTCGACCGGCCGGATCCGCCCGCGCCCTCCATGTCCGGCACGGTGGTCGCCGTCATCGCCCAGGGCGCCAAACGCCTCGCGCTGGGCGAGCGGGTCTACGAGTACGGCCCCGGGCAGTACCTGGTCGCATCCGTCGACCTGCCCGTCACCGGGCAGTTCACCCAGGCCGACCCCGAACGGCCGGCCCTCGGTTTCGGCCTCACCCTGGAACCGTCCGCCGTCGCCGAACTCCTGCTGCAGGCCGGTCCCGGCGACCTCCCCCGCGCCGGTGGAGGCACGCCGTCGGGGATCGCCGTCAGCGACGCCCCGGCCGCCCTGCTCGACACGGTGGTCCGGCTGCTGCGCCTGCTCGACCAGCCCCGCGACCGGGCCGTCCTGGCCCCGCTGGCCAAGCGCGAGATCCTGTGGCGGCTGATCACCGGCGAGCAGGGCGCGACGGTACGCCAGCTCGGCCTGGCCGACAGCGGCCTCAGCCATGTCTCCCGGGCTGTGCGCTGGATCCGTGAGCACTACGCGCAGCCGTTCCGGGTCGAGGACGTGGCGCGGCTGTCCGGCATGAGCGTCTCCGCCTTCTACCGCAACTTCCAGGCGGTGACCGCGATGAGCCCCATCCAGTTCCAGAAACAGATCCGCCTCCAGGAGGCCCGGCTGCTGCTGGCCACCCACCCCGGAGACGTCACGGGGGTCGGGCAGCGCGTCGGCTACGACAACCCGTCGCAGTTCAGCCGCGAGTACCGCCGCCAGTTCGGCGAACCCCCGAGCCGGGACGCGGCCCGCCTGCGGAACATCGCGCGCACCCCTGCAGGCATCCTGCCCTGAACGGAACCGGAGCACGGAAGAGGATCGTGCAAGCAATGGGGAGAATGCTTCTACTATCTCCGCAGGTAAGAGCGATGTACTGGGATCAGAAGTTCTTCCGCCGAGTAGGAAAATGCCTGCTCGTGGCGGATCCCATCACATCGCGAGGATCGCAGCAATGAAGACAGTTCTGATCACCGGTGCCTCATCCGGATACGGGCGGGCGACCGCCCTCCACTTCCACTCGCAGGGGTGGAACGTCATCGCCACGATGCGCAGCCCGCGTGCGGGTGTCCTGCCCGAGTCCGACCGGCTGCGCGTCGTCGAACTCGACGTGACCAAGCCCGAGACCATCACCGCCGCGTTCGAGGCGGCGGGGCCCATCGACGTCCTGGTCAACAACGCGGGCGTCCCGTCGATCGGCGTGTTCGAGGGCACCCCCATGACCCGGGTGCGGGACGTCTTCGAGACCAACACGTTCGGTGTGATGGCGACGACGCAGGCTGTGCTCCCCCAGTTCCGCGAGCGGGGCTCCGGCGTGGTGGTCAACGTGACCTCCAGCGTGGTGCTGGGCCACATGCCCCTCTCGGCCGTCTACAAGGCGAGCAAGATGGCCGTCGAGGGGTTCACCGCGTCCCTCTCGCTCGAACTCGCGCCCTTCGGCGTGCGGGCGAAGACGGTCGAGCCGGGTGCCTGCCTGACGACCAACTTCGCCGCCAGCGCGACGAACGGCTCCTCGGTGGACGAGCTGGTCCCGGCGCCCTACGCACAGTGGGCGAAGAAGACCATGGACTCCTTCACGGGCCAGGACCTGTTCACCAAGGAGAGCGACGTCGCCGAGACGGTGTGGCGCGCCGCACACGACACGACCGGCCAGCTGCGCTTCCCGGCCGGCCCCGACGCGGTCTGGCTCGCCCAGACGAAGTGATCGACCAGCGGACAACGGAACGCCACACCGAAGCAAAAAGCCGGCCCCGCGCACATGCGTGGGGCCGGCTCGCTGTCCTGGAGCGCTCTGGCAATCCAGTAAGTACAAAGCCATCCGCTACCAGGCGACTTGCCCGCGTCAGCCCTCTTCAGGCGTCAGCCGCAGGGAGATGGAGTTGATGCAGTACCGCTGATCGGTAGGCGTCGCGTACCCCTCGCCCTCGAAGACGTGACCGAGGTGCGACCCGCACCGCGCACACCGCACCTCGGTGCGCACCATCCCGTGCGAGCGGTCCTGGATCAGTTCGACCGCGTCGGTGTCCTTCGGGTCGTAGAAGGACGGCCAGCCGCAGTGGGACTCGAACTTCTCGGTGGAGGTGAAGAGTTCGGCGCCACAGGCCCGGCAGGAGTAGACGCCCTTCGTCTTGGTGTCGGTGTACTCACCGACGAAGGCGGGCTCCGTGCCGGCCTGCCGCAGCACCGCGTACTCGGCCGGGTTCAGCTCCGCGCGCCATTCCTCGTCCGGCTTTTCGACGTCGTACGACATGCAGCTCAGCCCCTTACTTCGCGAGACGGTCCAGGATCCGCGGGCCGAGGTCAGTCACATCGCCCGCTCCCATGGTGAGAACCAGATCACCGGGCTTCGCCATTCCCGCGACGGCCTCGGGTACGTCCGCCTTGTCGTGGACCGGGGTCACGTCGGCGCCCGCGGCGCGTGCGGCCTCGATGATCAGGTCGCTGGTGATGCCGGGGATCGGGTCCTCGCGGGCCGGGTAGATGTCCAGGACCAGCGACGCGTCCGCGAGGGCGAGGGCCTGGCCCATCTCCTTGCCGAGTTCCTGGGTGCGGGAGAAGAGGTGGGGCTGGAAGACGACCAGCAGCCGCGCGGAGGAGGCCGCCGCGCGCATCGCCTCCAGGTCGGCCGTCATCTCTGTGGGGTGGTGGGCGTAGGAGTCGATCACCTGGACGCCGGCCGCCTCGCCCTTGAGCTGGAGGCGCCGCTTCACTCCGGTGTACGCGGCGAGCGCGGGTGCCAGTTCCGCGGCGGGGATGCCGAGTGCGACGCCCGCGGCGAGGGCCGCGACCGCGTTGCTCGCGTAGTGCCGGCCGGGGACCGAGACGGTGAAGGTGAGTTCCTCACCGCCGAGGAGGACGGTCACCTCGCTCTTCAGGCCCTGCGCGACCACGGAGAGGATGCGGACGTCGGCGTCCTCCGCCTCTCCGTAGGTCACCGTCTTCACCGAACCGGAAGACACCCGTCGGGTCAGCTCCCGCGCGCCCGCGTGGTCCGCCGAGATCACCAGGGTGCCGTCCGGCACGATCCGGTCCGCGAAGGTCTGGAAGGACTCGTAGATCTCTTCCATGGACGCGTAGTTGGCGTGGTGGTCGAGCTCCACGTTGAGGACGATCGCGACCTCGGGGGCGTACTTGTGGAAGCTGCGGTCCGATTCGTCGGCCTCGGCGACGAAGATCTCGCCGTCGCCGTGCAGCGCGTTCGAACCCGGGGCGTCCAGGTCGCCGCCGATCGCGTACGACGGGTCGAGGCCCAGCTCGGTCAGCGACACCGCGAGCATCGACGTCGTGGTGGTCTTGCCGTGCGTGCCCGCTACGGCGATCGGGCGCAGCCCGTCCATCAGGCGGGCCAGCGCGTCCGAACGGTGGACGACCGGGATGCCCAGCTCGGCCGCGCGGGCCAGCTCGGGGTTGTCCTTGCGGATCGCCGACGACACGACCACGCAGGTGGCGTCGTCGGCGAGGTGCTCCGCGGCGTGCCCGATGTGCACGGTGGCGCCCAGGGAGCGCAGGGCTTCGGCGGTCGGGGAGTCCTTGGCGTCGCTGCCCGCCACCTTCGCCCCGCGCTGCGCGAGGATCTTGGCGATCCCCGACATCCCGGCCCCGCCGATGCCGATGAAGTGCGGTCGGTCCATGGCGGTGGGAAGGCCGGGTGCCATGCGTGTCTCCCTGTGCGTGCGTGCTCGTACGACTGATGACGACCGACTGATCACGGTTGATGCGGCGGACGTTCAGCGGCAAGCCTATGCGGTGCCACTGACAATCACGGACACCCGCCGGCCGCCCCGCCGACCGCTACTCCTTGCTGTGCGAGAACAGCTTCAGCACCGGTACGCCGACCTTGTGACGGGCGCGCGAGGCCCAGTCCCGGTGGAAGAACTCCTCCACGTAGTGGGGATCGGTCAGCACGATCACCTCGTCCGCGCCGATCTCGTCCACGAGGGTCTTCAGCGCGTCCAGCGGGTGGTCCTCGATGAGCCGCCCCTGCGCCTCGCTGCCGGCCGCGTGCAGGGCCGTCAGGGACACCTCCAGAGCCTGCGTGCCGAGTGCCGCCGCGTCCTTGCCTTCGGGTGTCTCCCGTTCGTGTGCCGCTTCGTCGAGTTCGCCGAGGGCGACGTCGTCGATGGCCCGCAGCAGGCGGTCCGCCTGGTCGCCGCGGGGCTGGAGCAACACGTGGAAGGAGACGGTCTCGTCACCGTGCAAGGTGGTGACGAACTCCACGTCGGCGGACGTAAGGGCCTTCTCGATCATCAGTACGCTTGTGAACACCAGGCGCCCCTTCTCCTTCGAGGACCCTCGGGCCCTCTCTCCTCCGTAGGCCGTCCAGGCCCTGCGGAAACCATCCTGCCCCGTGATCGCACGGGTACTGCCGGATTTAGTGTGCCCGTCGAAAGACAAACGGAACGGATCATTCCGCCCGCACTCAGGACCGACGGTAGCGACCGAACAGGAACCCGGCCTCTTCCAGCAGGGACACCAGTTCGAAGCGCTGGGGAACCCTGACCGACGGCCCGTCGGAGATCCGCTGCGCCTCCCCCGCCACCAGCATCGGCGAGAGGGTCAGACACAGCTCGTCGAGCACCCCGGTGGCCACGAACTGCCCCAGCAGCCGCGGCCCGCCCTCGGTCAGCAACCGGGTGTGCCCCAGGGCCGCCAGCGCCTCCACGGCCCGTGCGGGGTCCACCCCCGCGCCGTCACCGGCGACCACCACCCGGGCGCCCGCCTTCTCGGCGGCCGCGACCCGGTCCTGCGCCGCCTGGGCGCCCGTCAGGATCAGCGTCGGCACCAGGGGTGAGGTGAAAAGCGGAAGCGAGAAGTCGAGGTCGAGGCTCGCGGTGACGACCGCGATCACGGGGGCGGGCGCCTGCCCGGCACGCGTGCGTGCCGCCGCGAACTCCGCACGCGCGCGTGCGGGCCGATAGCCCTCCTGGCGTACCGTTTCCGCACCGACGACCACGACATCGGCCAGCGCCCTCAGCGTGCCGAAGATCCGCATGTCGGCGTCACCGGAGATGGGCTGCGAGCGGCCCTCGTGCTGACCGGCCCCGTCGAGCGTGGACACCATGTTGGCGCGCAGCCAGGGGGCGCTCCCGGCGGGGTAGGCGTACGCCTCCGCCAGCTCCGCGAGCCCCCACTCCCGGTCCGCCCCACGCGCATCGGGGGCCCCGTTCGAGGCCTGGGCTGCTGTTTCGTCGGTCACGGGGAACAGGCGTCGCATGCCGTGCAGTGTGGCACGCCCCCTGGGGCCTGTCTGATAATTCCCTCCCCCACTGCCTCAAGGGCGTGGGAGGTGCCCCCAGCCCCGCGACACCATGCACACACCTGACGCCGCGGGCCCCCCTCCGGGCGGCGACGGGGTTTATCAGACAGGCCCTAGACTGATGAACCGTGTCATCCTCCTCCGCCGCCTCCGGGATCAGCCCGATAGCAGACGCGGCCCCGCTGTCCCTGTGCGCCCGTGAGCCGTACGTCCCCGCGGACCGGCTGGTCGCCGAGATGGTGCCGCCGCCGCGCTTCGACTCGGTGCGCTTCGCCACGTACATCCCGGACCCGAACCAGCCCAGCCAGACCGAGGCGGTCGGCGTCCTGGAGGCCTTCGCCGCCGGGCTCGGCGGGGCGCACTCCGCCGGCACCGCCAAGCGCGGCTTCCTGGGCTTCGGCAAGGGCAAGGCGGCCAGGACCCCGGCCGGTCCTCGTGGCGTCTATCTCGACGGCGGTTACGGCGTCGGCAAGACCCACCTCCTCGCCTCCCTCTGGCACGCGACCCCGGCCGAGCCCGCGCTCAAGGCCTTCGGCACCTTCGTCGAGCTGACGAACCTGGTCGGCGCGCTCGGTTTCCAGAAGACGGTGCAGACTCTCTCCGGCCACCGACTGCTGTGCATCGACGAGTTCGAGCTGGACGACCCGGGCGACACCGTCCTCGTGTCGACCCTGCTCGGCAAGCTGGTCGACGCGGGCGTGGCGCTCACCGCCACCTCCAACACCCTGCCGGGCAAGCTCGGCGAGGGCCGCTTCGCGTCCGTCGACTTCCTGCGCGAGATCCAGGGCCTGTCCGCGCACTTCCGCTCGCTGCGCATCGACGGCGACGACTACCGCCACCGCGGCCTGCCGGAGGCCCCGGCCCCGTTCTCCGACGAGCAGGTGACGAAGGCGGCGTACGCCACCCCGGGCGCCTCCCTCGACGACTTCCCGCACCTCCTCGCCCACCTCGCCAAGGTCCACCCCAGCCGCTACGGCGCCCTCACCGACGACCTCAAGGCCGTCTGCCTCACCGACGTCCAGCCGATACCCGACCAGTCGACCGCGCTGCGGCTCGTCGTCCTCGCCGACCGGCTCTACGACCGTGAAGTGCCCGTCCTGGCCTCGGGGTTGCCCTTCGACCAGCTGTTCAGCGAGGAGATGCTGAACGGCGGCTACCGCAAGAAGTACTTCCGCGCGATCTCCCGCCTCACCGCACTGGCCCGGGACGCCAAGGACCTCGTCAAAACCGCTTAGTTCACGCCAGCCCAAGCGCGCTTTTCACGCTCTCTCGCATCGGAAACGCCGCGTTAACCCTGCAAACAACTTCACCGGGTTACCGTGTTACTTGACCAGCCGTTGACCTGACCTTGGTCTGTACTAGGAACACGAACGGGCTGAAGGGGGGCGCATGTTCCGAGGTAAGACGGCTCGGACCGTCGTGGCGCTGCTCACTGCCGTCCTGTTCGCCCTCCAGTTCTTCGCATCCATGGAATCCTTCGCACCCGCGCACACAGCGCGTCATGCGGAGGCCAAGGCACAGCCCGGGTTCAAGCTCAGCGGCAAGGCCCTGCGCGCCGAGACCATCACCTTCCGCGACTGCGGCGCCTCCGGCACTCCCACCGTCCCGCTGCGCCTGCGCGACCGTTACCGCTCCGCGGACTGCGGACCCGAGACGCCCGAACGCCCGCTCCTCACCGAGGACCCGGCGGCCGTACGCACATCGGTGGCGCCCGGCACGCCGCTGCACCGCACATCGAGATCCTCGACAGCACACACTCCGGCGGCACTTCAGGTCTTCCGCTGCTGAGAGCTGAGCAGGCAGTCACATCCCCCACGCACACTGTCATGCAAGCCCGACGCGCCCAGAGGGCGCGCCAGGAGGAACCAACACGCCATGCAGCCCCTCATCGACAACGCCCGTACGTTCGGACAACGCCCTGAGGAGTTCGCCAAACTCGCTGAAGGCCAGTCCCCGCAGGTGCTGTTCATCACCTGCTCCGATTCCCGGGTCGTCCCGGCCCTGATCACGGGCGCCCGCCCCGGCCAGCTCTTCGAACTGCGCACCGCAGGCAACATCGTCCCGCCGTACGCCTCCGGCAACCCCACCAGCGAGGAGGCCACCATCGAGTACGCCGTGGAGGTGCTCGGCGTCCAGGACGTCGTCGTCTGCGGCCACTCCCACTGCGGTGCCGTCGGCGCCCTGGTGCGCGGCGACGACCTCGCCGCCGTCCCGGCCGTGCGCGACTGGCTCGCGCACGCCGCCGACGAACCCGCCCCGAGCGACATCGACGACCCGACGGTCGCCGGAGCCGTGCAGAACCACGTACTCGCCCAGTTGCTGCGACTGCGCTCCTACCCTTGTGTGGAGCGGCGGTTGGCGGACGGACGGCTGCGGGTGCACGGCTGGTACTACGAGGTGCACACCGGTGCCGTGCTCGAACACAGCGCGGACACCGACCAGTTCGAGGCCCTGTGAGTCGCGCCATGGACCTGAAGAAGAACAACGAAAAGACCAAGTTCCCTTATCTACGGCAGGACTTCGCGGCCTCGCTCGTGGTGTTCCTGGTCGCGCTCCCGCTCTGCGTGGGCGTGGCCGTCGCCTCCGGTGTGCCGGCCGAACTCGGCCTGGTCACCGGCATCGTGGGCGGGCTCGTCACCGGATTCATGCGGGGCAGCAGCCTCCAGGTGTCCGGGCCCGCCGCCGGGCTGACCGTGCTGGTCTTCGAGGCGGTGCGGGAGTACGGGCTGCCCGCCCTCGGAGTCATCGTGCTCACCACCGGTGTGCTTCAAATCGCCATGGGCGTCCTGAAGTTGGGGCGCTACTTCCGGGCCATCTCGGTCTCGGTCGTCGAGGGCATGCTGGCCGGCATCGGACTGGTGCTGATCGCCGGGCAGTTGTACTCGGTGGCGGGAGCGAAGGCCCCCGCCTCGGGGGTGGACAAGATAGCCCAGCTGCCCGGCGCGCTCATCGACACCGTCGGGAACACGCAGGCATTGGCCTCGCTCGCGCTGGGTGCCGCCACCATCGCCGTACTGGTGCTGTGGAAGCGGATGCCCGCCAAGGTCCGTACGGTGCCGGGTCCGTTGGCCGCCGTAGGGCTGGCTACGCTCGCGGCGCTCGCGTTCGGGCTGCCGGTGGCGACCGTCGAAGTGCAGGGGCTGCTCGGTTCGTTGCAGCCGCCGCCGCTGAGTGCGTTCGGTGAGCTGGCGCAGGTCGGGGTGCTGGGCACGATCGTCGCGTTCACGTTGATCGCGTCCGCGGAGTCGCTGTTCAGCGCGGCGGCAGTCGACCGGCTGCACTCCGGTCAACGCACCCAGTACGACAAGGAGTTGGTGGCGCAGGGCGCGGGCAACGCGCTGTGCGGGATGCTCGGCGCGCTGCCGATGACGGCGGTGATCGTACGCAGCGCGGCGAACGTGCAGGCGGGCGCGCGGACGAAGGCGTCCCGGGTCATGCACGGCGTATGGCTGCTGCTGTTCGCGGCGCTGCTGCCGAACGTCCTCGCGTACATCCCGATCCCCGCCCTGGCGGGCATCCTGGTGCACGCCGGCGCCAAGCTCATCCCCGTCCGGGAGATCGTGTCGCTGTGGCGCGAGCACCGGGGCGAGGCGCTGATCCTGGTCGTCACGGCCCTGTCGATCGTCGCGGTCAGCATGTTCGAGGGCGTGCTCATCGGCCTCGCGCTGGCCGTCGCGAAGACGGCGTGGGAGGCCTCGCACATCAAGCTGGAGGTCGTCGACAAGGGCGCGGGCCCGGTCCAGGCGTACCTGTCGGGCAACGCGACCTTCCTGCGGCTGCCGAAGATCCTCGACAGCCTGGAGGCACTCCCCCAGGACCGCCCGGTCGAACTGCACCTCTCCGGCCTGCACCACCTCGACCACGCCTGCCGTACGGCCCTGGAGAACTGGGCCGAGCGGCACAGCGCGGCCGGCACCGAGCCGGTGAAGGTCACGGCGGTCGGGGCCACGGCCGTGAAGTAGCGGCGCCGGTGCCTGCTCCGGGGTGATCGTGGCCCCGGAGCAGGCACCAGGCATACCCTTGCAGGAGCAGACGAAAGGCCTCTCCGCTAGGGGGTCAGGATGCTTCAGGAACTGCTGGTGGCGGGCGCGGCGGCCGGTTCCGCGTGCGTGGTCTACGTCGCTGCGGCGGCCAGGGTCGTCAAGCAGTACGAACGCGGGGTGGTGTTCCGCCTCGGGCGGGTGGCCGGCGAGGTCCGCGCACCCGGCTTCACCATGGTCATCCCGTTCGTGGACCGGCTGCGCAAGGTCAACATGCAGATCGTGACGATGCCGGTCCCCGCACAGGAAGGCATCACGCGCGACAACGTGACCGTGCGCGTCGACGCGGTCGTCTACTTCAAGGTCGTCAACGCGGCCGACGCGATCGTCACGGTCGAGGACTACCGCTTCGCGGTCTCGCAGATGGCCCAGACGTCACTGCGCTCGATCATCGGCAAGAGCGACCTCGACGACCTGCTCTCCAACCGCGAAAAGCTCAACCAGGGGCTGGAGTTGATGATCGACAGCCCGGCTGTGGGCTGGGGCGTGCAGATCGACCGCGTCGAGATCAAGGACGTGTCGTTGCCCGAGACGATGAAGCGCTCGATGGCCCGGCAGGCCGAGGCCGACCGTGAGCGGCGGGCCCGGATCATCAACGCGGACGCCGAGTTGCAGGCCTCGAAGAAACTCGCCGAGGCCGCCGAGCAGATGTCCGAACAGCCCGCCGCGCTCCAACTCCGGCTGCTGCAAACGGTGGTGGCGGTCGCGGCCGAGAAGAACTCGACGCTCGTGCTGCCCTTCCCGGTGGAACTGCTGCGCTTCTTGGAGCGGGCACAGCCGCAACAGCAGCCTCCCGTGCCGCCACCGCCCGCGGTGGACCCGTAGTCCCGCCCGCTGACTGGCGGGCACGGCCCCCGCGCCGCAGGATCGAGGGAGCCGACAGGAAGGGGTGCCCCATGGCCGGGAAGGGCGCGAAGCGCAAGAGCGGCAAGAAGGGCGACGCGGTCCCCCTCGCCGACCTGCTGCGCGTCCCCGCCGGCCGCCCGGTCGACCTCTCCTACGACGCCGCGGCCACCACCGGCGGCCCCGCCGACAAGGCCGCCGGCCTCAAGGACACCGCCCGGATGGGCGAACACCTGGCCGACCTGCAAGAACGCCTCTGGGCGGCGAGCACGGCCGGCGACAGCCGACGCCTCCTCCTGGTCCTCCAGGGCATGGACACCAGCGGCAAGGGCGGCACCGTCAAGCACGTCATCGGCCTGTTCAACCCCTCCGGCTGCCGGATCAGCGCCTTCAAGGCGCCCACGCCGGAAGAGCGGAAGCACGACTTCCTCTGGCGCATCAAGCGCGCCCTCCCCCACCCCGGCGAGATCGGCATCTTCGACCGCTCCCACTACGAGGACGTCCTCATCGCCCGCGTCCGCGAACTCGCCCCGCACCGCGAGATCAACGACCGCTACACCCGGATCAACCGCTTCGAGAAATCCCTTACCGACGACGGCGTGACCGTCGTCAAGTGCTTCCTCCACATCTCCTACGGCCAACAGAAGCGCCGCCTGCTCGAACGCCTCGACAACCCGGACAAGCACTGGAAGTTCAACCCCGGCGACATCGCGGAACGCGCCCTGTGGCCCGCGTACCAGCACGCGTACGAGATCGCCCTCGACCGCTGCTCCACCCCGGACGCCCCCTGGTACCTGATCCCGGCCGACCGCAAGTGGTACCGGAACTGGGCCATCAGCCGCCTCCTCCTGGAACACCTGACGGCACTGGATCCGCAGTACCCGAAGGCGGACTTCGACGTGGAGGCATGCCGGGAGCGGCTGCTGGGTTCGGACTGACCGCGCACTCGTGTCGATGACCGAATAGTTCCGCTTGTCCTCTTATGTTCCTACGGTGACCATTCGAGTACGCCACGTCGCCGCCGCCTGTGCGCTCGGCGCCGTGCTGACCGCCTGCGGGGCCCCCTCGGCGCCCCATGCCAGCCGTCCGGCGCCCAGCGCGCCCTCCGCCGCCATCTCGCGGCCGCCCACGCTCGCGCCCGGCCCCGCCGGTCTGACCCCGGTCTTCAAGAACGGCCCGCGGGCGGACGGCAAGACCGTCGCGCTGACCTTCGACGCCGACATGACCGCCGATGAGGGGCCGCGTGCGGCGAAGGGCGAGCACTTCGACAATCCGCAGCTCATCTCCACGCTCCGCACGCTGAAGGTGCCGGCGACCGTGTTCATGACGGGGCGGTGGGCGGACGAGTACCCGGCCGAGGCCCGCGCCATCGGCCGGGACCCGCAGTTCGAGATCGCCAACCATTCGTACAGCCACTACGCCTTCACCGGTGACTGCTACGGCCTGCCGACCGTCTCCCCGGACCGGATGAAGGCGGATGTGGAGCGGGCGTACACGGCGTTCAAGAAGGCGGGTGTGCCGAACGCGATGCCGTACTTCCGCTTCCCCGGCGGGTGTTACGACCGGCAGGCGCTGAAGGCGCTGAGCGCGGTCGGTGTCACGGCGGTGCAGTGGGACGTGGTGAGCGGCGACGCGTTCGCGACGGACTCGGACGCCGTGGCCCAGCAGGTGCTGGAGGGCGTGAAGCCCGGCTCGGTCGTCGTCATGCACTGCACGCGCAGCGCCGCCCCGGCGACCGAGCGGGCCGTCCGCGTGATCGTGCCCGAGCTGCGGAAGAAGGGGTACCGGTTCGTGAAGGTCTCCGAGCTGATCGGGGCCACGGACCGGCACCGCTGAGGTCGGCTGAGGGTCGCGCACCCCTCGTACGCTGGTCTCATGAGCGACGAAGAGCCGGCGCCGGCGTACGCGGAGTGTGTGCTGTGCCAGGAACCTACCGAGTACCCGGAGTCGTACAAAGGGATCACGCTGTGCCCCGTCTGCGAGTGGCAGGAGGCGCAGCGCACCGCCTGCTCGGGGTGAACGGCGGGGCGACGTCTCGCGAGAGCGCCGTGGGGGTGGCGGATGGTTCTGCGGGTGCGGGCCCGTTGTGGCTGGTCGCGCCCACGCGGCGGAGCCGCACATCGATACAGCCTCGCGCCCCTGGGGTGGGGCCCCTTGGCGGTGTCTCTGGGAGCCGTTCCTTTGGCTGGCAGACTAAGGGGGTGATCAGTGACTCCACCGTTCCCGGCGACGGCGCCGACCCCTTCGTCAATGAGCCCACCGTGCGTGATGAGGCTCCGCAGTTCGTGTTGCCTCTGGTTGTGCGGATCGAGCGGGATGCTCCGCCGGCCCGTACCGACGCTCTGGAGACGGCCGCTCGGGCTGTGCTGACGATCCTGAGTGATGAGCGGGCCGTCGGGGACGGGGAGTGGGCGCAGGTCATGCGGGACTGGCAGGACGCGCGCATCCGGAAGGTGGTCCGGCGGGCGCGCGGGGCCGAGTGGCGGCGGGCCGAGGCGCTGCCGGGCATCACGGTGACCGGCAAGTCCGCGGAGGTACGGGTCTTCCCGCCCGTCCCGCTCGACGGCTGGCCCAAGGACCTGGCCCGGCTCCAGGTCTCCGGCACCGACCTCGACGACCCCGAGCCGCCGGCCGACGCGGACCCCACGGCACCGGTGCTCTGGCTGAACCCCGACCTCGGCATGTCCGCCGGCAAGACCATGGCCCAGACCGGCCACGGTGCCCAACTCGCCTGGTGGGAGCTGTCGGACGAGGACCGGACCGCTTGGCGTCAGGCGGGTTTCCCGCTCTCCGTCCGCATCGCCGGCCCGGCCCGGTGGGCCGAACTCACCAGCAGCGGGCTGCCGTTGGTCAGGGACGCGGGCTTCACGGAGATCGCCCCGGGCTCGGCGACCGTCGTAGCGGAGCATCCGGCGCTGCGGCGACAAGGCTGAGGCAGCGCAACCGAGGCACCGCCGCAGACCGTTCGTCGCGGAAGGCGTACGGCCGTGCCGGCGACCTGCCCGGCCGGGGGCGGCGGCCCGTCGGCCGGCGCCCCTTCGGGGCCGCGCGATCATCGAACCCCTCGGCGCCGCGCGGTCGTTGAATACTTCGGCGCCGCGCGCGTCGTGACGGTCTCGGCGCCGAACACGGACCCGATGCGCCACGCCGTCCATCACTCTGCCGGTGCCCGCTCAGCTCGGCGCCGCGGCCACCTCTTCCTCTCCCTCGGGTGCCTCCTCGGCCGACCGGGACCTGGTGTCGCGGCGGTCCAGCCGGTTCAGTACCGGAACCGTCATGACCGTGGTGACCAGGGCTACGAGGACGAGCGCGGTGAACAGCTCCTCGCTGACGATGCCGGCCGTCAGCCCGATGTTGAGCGCGATCAGCTGCATGAGACCACGGGCGTTCATCAGGGCGCCGACCCGGACGGCCACCGGGCCGGGCTCGCCGCGCAGCCGGGCGGCGGCCCAGCAGCCGCCGAACTTTCCGGCCACCGCCACGACGACCGCGGCCGCCCCGAACAGCAGCACGGGCGGGTCGGAGAAGACGTCGAAGCGGGTGTTCAGTCCGGAGTAGGTGAAGAACATCGGCACGAACACCACCTGGGTCACGGACTGGGTGGTCCGCACCAGCCGTTCGGACGCCTCGCCGCGCGGCATGGCCATCCCCACGCAGAACGCCCCGAACACGGAGTACAGGCCGCTGATGTCGGTGAACCAGGCCGCGCAGAACAGCAGGGCGACCGTGAAGAGGAGGCGGGTGTCGTCGCCGAGGCCCGGGCGGTTCACGATCCAGGCCAGCAGGCGGCGCCCCAGCAGGAGCAGTACGGCGACGAACAGCACGGTGCCGCCGACGGCCTCCAGGATGGGCCTCACCTTGCCCGAGGCCACGCTCAGCACTCCCGCGAGCATGATCCAGGCGACGGCGTCGTCCGTGGCCCCGGAGGCCAGGGCGAGTGAGCCGAACCGCGATCCGGCCAGCCCGCGTTCGGTGATGATCCGGGCCAGCATCGGGAAGGCGGTGATCGCCAGCGCGACGCCGACGAACGCCGCCGTCACCCAGACGGAGACCCCGTCGACGAAGATGCCGACATGGCCGTGGGCCACGAGGGTCAGTCCCACGCCCAGCGCCAGCGGGATTCCCACCCCGGCCGAGGAGACGGCGACGGCGGTGCCGGCCAGGCCGCGTCCCGCGTGCGCCCGGAACTCGTAACCGGCACCGAACATGAGGGCCACCAGACCGATCTGGCCGGCCACGTACAGCACCGGCTTCAGCTCGGGCGGGAAGACGTGGGCGGAGGCCCCCGGGGCGACCAGTCCGAACAGGGAGGGGCCGAGCAGGACCCCGGCGATCATCTCGCCGACCACGGGCGGCTGGCCGAAACGGCCGGCCAGCAGGACGACCAGACGGCAGGTCAGCAGAATCACGACGACGGCCAGGAAGAAGGCGGGAGCGAGCTCCACGGGAGTCATGGTCTCGTCCTCTCAACGGCCGGCTGGGACGGAGGTGGCTGAGCCGCCGGACGAGGCGGCGAAATAGTTCCGGCACAGCCCCTGGCGCCGGGCGTCCCACACCATGTAGCTGCCGAGGACGAGTTGGACGAGGCTGCGCCAGACGCCCTCCCAGCTGTCGGCGAGGCGCATCGCCGCGAGCCGGGTCCGGCTGCGGACCTCGGCCCCGGTGCGCGGGAGCAGCAGGCAGGGACCGCGGCTGGGCAGCGAACGGGTGTGTTCCACCGAGGAGTCGAGCCGGAAGCGGCGCAGGACCTCCTCCGCCGCGACCCGCATGGTGAGGACGGCGAAACCGCGTGCCGGGCAGGGCCGGTTGGCGGTCACCCCGAACGGGATGAAGGCCGAGGGCCTGGTGTCCGGGGTCAGCCACCGGTCCGGGTCGAACGGGTCGCCGCCGGACCCCTGGTACTCGGGGTAGTTGAACAGCAGGACCGAACCGGCCGGGATGGGGTCGCGCCCGTCCCGGGGGATCTCCCCCGAGGTGATCCGGTGGGCCACTCCGAAGAGCGGGAAGTGCTGCAGCGTCTCGTTGATCACCCGGTCCAGGAAGTCCGGGTCCTCCTCTCCGGACACCAGACGGTCCTGCACCGGCGGGTGGGTCGCGAGGGCCAGCAGCAGATGGGCCATCGCCTCCGACATCTGCACGACCGCGGTGTTGAAGAACGTGCCCTGGAGGTAGTAAGCCTGCTCCCGCGGGGTGAGCGTGGCGGGCAGCGGCACGGGCGGCGGGTCGTGCGCGAGCCGGTCCCGCAGGTGGGCGGTGAGGCGGGCCCGGCGGTCCATGTGGCGCAGGCCGGTGCACTTCAGGGCGCTGACCACGTCGTCCGCGTTGCCGGTGATCAGGTCCCGGACGTGGCGCGGGCAGGGGGCGCGGAAGACCACTTCGTAGTAGACCTCGGCCCAGACGGGCATCATCAGGTCGCGCAGTCTGACCCGGTGCACGCGCGCGTGGCCGTCGAGTTCGTCGAGCACCCGGCGAGTACAGCGGCCGACCAGCTCCGTCCACCGCTCGCGGGACAACCCGGCCAGGATCTGCCGGGTGGTCCGGGCCACGTCGTCGTAGCGCGGTCCCGGCTCCAGGTGCTCCTGGTGCACCTCCGGGCCCGGTGAGAGCCAGTACCAGAACAGGTCGGAGAGTGCGGCTCCCCGGCTGCGGCCGTTGGCCGCCGGATGCCCGTACACCCTCTTGAACTCCTCGGCGGGCACCTCCTTGCCCGGAGCCCGGACCCCTTCCTCGCCGCCCACCCGGGCGAAGATCCGCACCCGCAGCGCGATCACGGTCCTGGGCAGCCAGTACGGCAGACCGGCCACCAGGATCACGGCCGCACCCAGGACGAGCCAACCGATGGGGCTCACGCGACCACCCCGCCGAATCGTCGGTCCGCCCCCGGCGTCACGGCGGGACCAAGGACAGGACCCCACGCGGGTACCCGGACCAGATCGGGTGTCAGGTCGGCGAGTCCGGAGGCCCCGCACAGGGCCAGGGTGTCGTCGAGTTCGTCCCGCAGCAGGTCGAGGAGACGCCGTACGCCCTTCTCGCCGCCCTCGGCGAGCGCCCACATCACGGGCCGGCCGATGCCCACCGCGGACGCGCCGAGCGCCAGCGCCTTGACCGCGTCGGTGCCGCGCCGTACGCCTCCGTCCAGCACGACCGGGATGCGGCCCTCGACCGCGGCGAGGATCTCCGGCAGCAGCTCCAACGTGGCGGGGACGGTGTCGAGTTGGCGGCCGCCGTGGTTGGACAGCAACAGCCCGTCGACGCCGTGCCGGACCGCGAGCCGGGCGTCCTCGGGGTGCAGGACACCCTTGAGCAGGATGGGCAGGGAAGTGATGCCGCGCAGCCAGTCGACGTGCTCCCAGTTCAGCTCCGGGGACATGGCGATCTGGCGTACGTGGCCGCGCTCGCCGTCGCGCAGGTCCACCAGGTTCTCGCAGCGCAGGCCGGGCGGCAGGTCGTGGAAGCCGTTGCGCCTGTTGCGTTCGCCCGCGCCCAGCACCGGGGAGTCCACGGTGACCACCAGCGCGGTGCATCCCGCGTCGGTGGCCCGGCGTACCAGCGTCTCGGTGATGTCCAGGTCGGGCTGGATGTAGAGCTGGAACCACAGGGATACGTCGTCTCCGGCCGCGCGGGCCGCGTCGGCGATCTCGCCCACCGCCACCGTGGATGCCATCGCTACGATCATGATCGCGCCGGCGGCCGCAGCGGCCCGGGCGGTCGCCAACTCCCCCTCCGGATCGACCAGTTTGTGGAAGGCGGTCGGGGAGATCAGGACCGGCAGGCTGGCCCGGCTGCCGAGCAGGCTGATGCCCAACTCCCGCTCGGCACTTCCCCGCAGCACCCGGGGCAGCAGCTGAAGCCGCCCGAACGCCGCCTCGTTGGCCCGTACGGTGATCTCGTCGCGTGCCCCGCCGGCGATGAAGTCGGCGTACACGGGGTCCAGTTCGGCGCGCGCCGCGGTCTCGAAGTCGCGGACGGTGTACCGCACGCCGCTCACCGCCCCGCCGGAGTCGGCCGACGGTCCAGCTCGCGGGCGAAGAACGCGGCCAGCGGGGCGTGGTGGACCTCCGGGTCGTCCCAGTGGTTCTCCAGGTTCTCGGCCATGTGATGGGTGCCGAGGAGTTCACCGCCGCCGTGGTGGCGGATCACCGGGTGGAGGTACGCCGCGTCGAAGGCGTCGTCGACCGAGTTCTGGGCGGTGCGGCGCACGGTGATGTCGAAGGGGTCGACCTTGTCGTGGTCGGGGCCGTACTCCAGAGTGACGGTGAAGTAGTCGCCGCTGTCGGGGAGTTGGCGTTCGTGGGCGTACGCGACCGGCACCTCCTCGTGGTACCCGGCCGGTTCGCCGGGTGGGGTGACGATCAGGTCCCCGATGACGCCGAACTGCTGCCACAGTGCCGAACTGCGGTTGACCCGGGCCACCACGGCGTCCGCCAGCGCGGCCGGGTCGCTCTCCAACTGCCGGTGCGGCCAGGGCTGTTCGTGATGGCGTTCGTCGAGGATGCGGCTCAGGGCGCGTACGGCGTACCGGAAGCCGTGGATGAAGCCACCGGTGGACTTCTTGAAGTCGCGCTGCTGCATGAGCGTTCCGGCGAAGTAGAGGCCGGGCACGTTCACCGACTCGTACGCCGGGGAGAGGGCGGCGAACCGGTCGTCGATGACCAGGGTGGGGCTGCACCCCGGGTCGAACACCGAGGCGTCGAAGCGGAATCCGGTGCAGACGATCACCCGGTCGTAGCGCAGTTCCTTCACGACCTCGTCGGCCCGGGAGAAGCTGAAGCGGACGCGGTACATGCCGTCGGGGTCCTTCTCGACGGACAGCACGTTTCCGTCCAACAGGGCGTTCTGGGACTTGAGTTGGTAGGTGTCGAGGAAGTTGTTGTTGACCGCGCGGAGATGGCCGACATAGTGGCTGTTCCAGGCCATGCGGACCGAGTGCGGGCCGGCGACATGGATGACCGCGGCCGTCTCGACAAGGTTGTCAGCGGTCTCCAGGGCGGAGTTGCCCTTGCCGATGATCAGGACGCGCCGGTCGACGAAGTCCTCGGGGTCCACGGAGACGACGGAGTAGTCCTCGGCCGTCTCGATGCCGGGGATGTCGGGGGTGTTGGGCCGGGTCAGTCCGGTGGCCATGATCAGCCGACGGGCACGGTGTTCGTGACCGTGCTGATCCGTGACGGTGAAGCCGTCCTCGTCACGGCGGATCCGCTCCGCCCGGGTGTCGTAGGCGATGTCCAGCTTGAACGTCTCGGCGAAGTCGGCGAGATAGCGCACCAGGTCGTCGGCATGCGGGAAATAGCGCTTGCTGTAACGGCTGAAGAGCAGGTGCGGGTCCGGGGACAGCAGGGAGTTCCAGTCCATCCGGAGGTTCAGTTCGGGATCGTCGGTGCCGTTGTACACCTTGTTGATGGAGATCAGCTTGCGGTGACGGGGGAAGGTGCCGAAGAACGTGCCGGGGGCGTGACCGCTCTCCAGGATCCGGTGTCCGTGCCCGGCCGCCTGCAGTAACTGCCCGATCTGGAGCCCGGCGGGACCGGCACCGACCACGAGGTAATCCAGACGCTCACTGTGCGTGGAGTTCACGGAACTCTCCTTCTGCTCCGGGCGGGGACATGCCTGGAGGAGGGTGGGGGGTGGCAGGTGAAGGGTGAGGAAGGACGGCCGCCGTCGCGTGGCGACGCGTCTTGGCCGGGCGCTGTTCCTGCGAGGTGTCGTTCGTGAGTCAGGGCACCTGGGCCCACGTGCGCGTCAGCGGTCAGCCGGAGTGGTCGCGCCTCGTCGGCGGGCAGAGCGATTCGGGAGCGGTCGCCGTGCGGGCCGAGGACAACGTGGCCGGGCGTTCTGGCAGGGGCATTGCAGACCCTCCATCAGATTTCCCTTTGAAATCTCCATGAGCACGTTAGTGACGAGCTGTGGACATGGGCAACAGTGGCACCGGGATGACAGCAATCCGACAGGTGACCCCGTCAACTTCCGCTCTCGGGGCGGAAATTGACGCCGGTGACAACCGCACGACCGACCCGGACTACCCCTGGCGACTGCCGACGGCCCGGGCTCCGGCCTGAGCGGGCCGGGTCCACGGGATGAGTGCCGGAACGCGGGCGCGGTAGGCGTCGTAGGACGCACCGAACCGGTCGGCCATCATCCCGTCCTCTATACGCACCCGGCGCAGCAGCCAAGGCACTGCGACGGCCAGGAAGACGATCCAGATGCCGAAGCCGCAGGCCAGCATCCCGCCGAGGACCAGGCCGAGGAGCCCGGTGTAGATGGGGTGCCGCACTATTCGGTACGGGCCGTCGGTGCGCAGCTCGTGGTGTTCGTGGACCAGCGGGATGCTGGCCCACATGACGCCCAGCACCCAGCGGGCCCACAGCAGCAGCGCGGTGGAGGCGACGGCGAGCAGGGCGCCCAGGATCGCGAGTTCGGGCTGCCAGTACTGGAGGTGGTGCCAGAAGGAGTCCGGGGTGTGGTTGACCAGGAGGGAGAACGCGCAGCAGCCCGCGATCAGAAGAGCCCGCTGCGGCAGGGTGCGGCGCAGGCCTCGCACCCAGCCGCGCGACCCGGCCTCGCTCTTCACGCCGAAGTAGACGGCGCCCGCGATCCAAGCCACGACGAAGATCGCGACACAGATGCCGGTGAGAGCGACGAGTGCGGAATGTAGTGAGCCCATGGCACAAGGCTGCGCCCCGACCTGCGTCGATCACCACCACCCACGGGCTGATTCAGCGGCTCCACCCTCGGGTGGAGATCCATGACTCACGGTTGAAGTGACTCAGATCACGGCGGATCGTGGCATCGGACAGCCCTGCCGCAGCGTCCCCCTTCTGAAAGTCCGCAAGGGGGAACCGACCGTGCGCCGAGGCTACAAGTGGGTCGACCGCGAACTGGCCCGGATGGACCCGGACACCGACTGGGAGCGCATGATCTCGCTCTACGTCGGCCACCGCGTCCCCGAGTTCGCGCTGGCGATGATGGTCTATCCGGGCACCATGCGCATGATGCAGCCGGGCTTCGGATCCGCCACCCTCGCCCACACCAAGAAGCTGGAGACCCGGCCCCGGCGGCGTTTCGAGGACGGCAACGAGTTCCTGATGGCCTGGATGGTGGACGGACTTTCCAGCGCCGCAGGCCGCAAGGCCGCCGCACGGCTCAACCGCATCCACCTGGCCATCGCCCGCGGGACACCGCACCTGCCCGGCAACTTCGACGACGTCGACGACTTCGTCTATCCGCTGGTCCTGCTGGCCACGTCCGCCGACCGGCTGCAGACCTCGCTGGGCCTGCCCGGTACGAGCGAGAACATGAAGACCGCCTGGCATCGCTGGGCACAGACGCTCTTCCGCCTCCTGGAGCGCGAGTCCGGCCCGCTGGCCGACGAAGCCTTCCCCGAGGACTGGGACGCGATGACCGAGTTCGCCCTGAAGTTTGAATCCCGGCCGTATGAGCAGACGGAGTCCGGCCACCGGGTGGCGACCGCGATGATGGAGTTCTTCGCCGAGTACTGGTTCCCCGCCCCCTTACGGGCGTTCGGCAGGGACCTGACCCGGTACCTCGCCGGCAAGCGAGTCTGCCGGCTCCATCGGATCGGCTGGCTCTCCCCTCGCCGGGAGCGTGCCGTCCGCCTCTTCCTGAAGTCCGCGTTCCTCGCCCAACGCCTGCTGCCCGACTACCGCAGGCCGCTTCCCGAGCGGCTCCGGCGAACCCGACGCGGGCCGTCCGCCGCAAGCCCCTCCCCAGGGTGAAGCGCCTCAACCACCCAGCATTTTCAAGGTCCGTCGATGCCACACCAACGGACTCCGCTCGTCGTCGGACCTCATCGCGAGCACCCGCAGCACGATGATGTCGTGGTCGCCCGCCGGATAACTGTGCTCGACGGTGCACTCCAGCCACACCGGTGCGCCGTCGAGGAAGATCGCGCCGGATTCCGCCTCCACCGTGCGCAGGTCGGTGAAGCGGGCCGCCCTGCTGCGGGAGCCGAGTTGACGGGCCTTGTCGCTGTGACCCTCGCCCAGGACGGAGATGCCGATGGCCTGCGCGCGGGACAACAACGGCCAGGTCGTCGAGGTGTGTTGGGCCGCGAAGGAGACCATGGGCGGGTTGTGGGAGACGCCGACCGCGAACGACGAGACGATCATGACGGTCGGGTCGCCGTGGACGCGTGCGGAGAGCGCCGCGACGCCCGAGGGGAACCCGGAGAACGCCCTCGTGATCTCCCCGGGATCCGAGGTGATGCCGTCCAGATTCTCCAGACCTTCCATTGCCGTCATCGTGCAACCCCCGTCCGCATCGGGCCTCATGACGTCTCGTCAGGCTTCATCGCGCGACTCCTGTGGGTAGTTGTGGCGCGGCGGACACCGTGAGGGGTCCGTTGCCGGGAGGCTCGGTCCGGAGGAGTGCGCACGCCAGGAGGCAGAGCACTCCGACCGCCGCGAGCCCGCCGAGCGTGGTGGCGTAGCCGTGCCCGGCCAGCAGGACCGCGCACACCGCGCTGCCCAGCACAGCGCCGAGTTGCTTCATGGCGTTGAAGGTTCCGGACGCCGCGCCGACCTCGTCCGGGCCGACCGAGGTCACCGCCGCGATCGAAAGAGGCGACCAGACAAAGGAGTTGGCGACCCCGTACACCGCGAAGGTGGCGGTCAGGGCGGAGATCGGGGCGTCCGTCGCGACGAGCACCGCCGACGTCCCGATGGACAGGACCAGGGCGCCGGAGCCGATGACGGCGACCGCGCGGGACCCGATCCCGTTGTTGAGCCGGGCCGACACCGGCGCCCCCAACAGGCAGACCACGCCCATCGGTACGAGGGTGAGGGCAGCCGCGCCGGCATCGAGCCCGCGCTCCCGCTGGAGGTACAGCATCAGCGGGATCATCGCCGACCCGGAACAGAAGGCAGCGGCGGCACCGGCCCAGGCCGCGACGACGAACCCCCGGCTGCGCAACAACTCGACCGGCACCAGGGCACGTTGACCGTCCCGCCGCTGGAACCACACCACGCCCGCGACCACCAGCACACCGACGACGACGAGCAACCACCGTGGCACGCCCAGCACTTCACCACTCGCCGCGTCCGTGCCCTGGATGCCGATGACCAGCGCACCGACACCGCCCGCGTTCGCGCAGATCGCCCACACCGGGATGCGCGCCTCCTGTCGCGGCAGGACCGGTACGAACACGGCCACGGCCACCAACGCGCCGACACCGACCGGAACGTTGACCCAGAACACCGCGGGCCAGCCCCCGGCGGCGACAAGGAAACCGCCCAGCAACGGCCCGACAGCCACCGCCGCTCCACCGACCGCACCCCACACCCCGAGCGCTACGGCGAGCCGCGGCGGCCGGAACAGTGCCTTGATGAGGGTCAGGCACTGCGGTGTCATCAGCGCGGCCCCGATGCCCTGCACCACCCGCCATGCGACAAGTGCCGTGATGGAGACGGCAGTTGCGCACAGCAGCGAGCCGAGCGTGAAGGCCGCAAGGCCGACCAGGTGGACGCGCCGATGACCGTACCGGTCCCCCAGCCGCCCCGCGACGACCAACGGCACCGCGTAGGCGATGAGATAACCGCTGTTGACCCACATCGCGGCTGTCTCGTCGGCGTGCAGCCCACCGATCAGGGACGGCAGCGCGACCGAGGTGATCGTGCTGTCCAGCAGCAGCATGAAGAACCCCGTGCACAGGCTGCCGAGCGCGAACCACTCGCGCCGCGCCCCCGCATCCCCATCCCCACCCGCACTCACCACTGGCATCTCAAACTGCCAGGTTCTCGCGGAGAGTCGGCCCCTGGTACGGCGGCGCGAGCGCACCCCGCCGGCGCAGTTCGGGCAGCAGCAGTTCGCTGATCCCGGCGAAACCGGAGGGCATGCCGAGCGGGCTGGAGAACATGAAGCCGCCGCGTGATCCGGTCGCGGCGAAGGTCTCCTCCAACGCGTCGGCCACGGAGGCCGGGTCGCCGACGACACTGTGGTCCAGGCCCGTCGCCCTCCCCCGTCCGTGCGCGAGGAACTCGCTACGGCTCATGGTGCGGTCCGCGCCGAACTCCGCGACGAGCGAGCCGACGATCCCCGCGGGACTCGCGTTGGCCGCCGCCAACTCGTCGCGCAGCTCCCCCAGTTGGAAGGACGCCGGTAGCGTCGAGAAGTCGTAGCCGGCGTTGTGCGAGAGATAGGTGGCGACGGCTTCCTCGTTCCAGAACTCGTGCACCGCCTCGCAGCGCGCCGACGCCTCGGCCTTCGTGCGGCCGACGATCACCTGGGTCGCCCAGAGAATGCCGACGTGTTCCGGGTCCCGGCCCTCGACGAGGAGCGCCTCGTCGAGCAGTTTGCGGTGTCGCTGCTGGCCGGCGAGGTTGCCGCCGAAGCCGAAGACGAGGTCGGCGAAGCGGGCCGAAGCGGCAATGCCCCGGGGGGAGTTGCCCGCCTGGACGATGAGCGGGTGGTGCTGCGGGCCGGGGACGGATGCGAGCGGGCCCTTGACCGTGAAGAAGTGCCCCTCGTGGTCGATGGGGTGGACCTTCCCTGGGTCCGCGAACCGGCCCGTGCTCCGGTCGCGGACGATGGCGTCCGGCGCGACGGAGTCCCACAACGCCCGGCAGACGTCGACGAATTCCTCCATCCGCTCGTAGCGCAGGTCGTGGTCCATCAGCTCGGCGAACCCGTAGTTGGCCGCGTCGGCGCCGCGTGTGGAGGCGACCACGTTGAAGGCGATCCGGCCGCCGGTCACATGGTCGAGCGAGTTCAACAGGCGTGCGACGTAGAAGGGATGCATGAAGGTCGAGGAGTACGTCAGCCCGAAGCCGACCTTCTCCGTCACCGTGGACATCGCGGCGATCACCGGCGCCATGTCGTGGCGCGGCCACTGGATACCCCACTCCACGGCCGGTGCGATGCTGCCCCGCCAGGTGCTCGGGATACCGCTGCCGTCGCCGAAGAACAGCAGCCCGACGCCCGCGCGTTCGGCGGTCTGCGCCAGCTCCATGAACATCCGGACGTCGGGGAAGTCCCGCCCGATCCAGGACCCTTGGCGGGCCCAGGCGCCTTCGGTGTGGGTGAAGGAGAGGTCGTAGCCGATGTGCATTCCGGTCATCGCGCGGCCTTCTTCCACAGCTCGGCCACTTCGTCGGCGTCGCTCAGTACGGCCACGTTCAGGCCCAGTTGGAACAGGGCGGCGGCGTTGACGTGGTGGTCGTAGGCGGTCGTCGTGTCCTGCGGTACGACGACGGGCCAGTCGAGTTGGACGGCGTCCTGCGCGGTCGCGTACACGCAGCACTCGCTCGTCAGGCCGACGACGGTGAGCCAGTCGTGGCCGGCTGCACGCAGCCGGGCGTCGAGATCGGTGCCGAGGAAGCCGCTGTAACCGCGCTTGACGACCCGCAACTCCCCTTCTTCGGGCTGCATTTGATACCACTCGGCGCCGGGTGTCCCGATGCGGCACGGCTCGTCCGGGCTCATGGGCGCGTGGTAGTCGCCCTCGCGCAGCCAGTTGCTCGACCGCCACGGTCGCGCCGGGTCGCTGCCCAACTCGACCCAGACGACCGGCACTTCGGCGGCACGCGCGGTGTCGACGAGTTCGGCGATACGGGTGACGGTCCGGTCGAGGGCCGCCAGCGACGTGTCCGTCAGACCGTAGGCTCCCAGCCGGTCCGGGTCGGCGAAGTCGCGTTGCACGTCCACGACGACGAGCGCGGGCCTGCTGAACGGCCCGGCGAGCTGGGCGAGTTGTCTGTCCCGCAGGTCGGGCATCAGGCTGCCACCTCGTCGCGGGAACGCAGTTCGGGCAGCACGGTCTCGCCGAACAGCAGCATGTCCTCGTCGTACTCCGGGAAGATCAGCATGAGTCCGTCGAGGTCGGCCTCCCGCACGATGTACTCGATGTGCTGGGTGACCGTACGCGCCGAACCGGCGACGTACGGCGTCTGGAAGGCCGCCTCCCCATTGGCGCCGTCGGCCCACGCGCGGGCCTGGTCCGCGGGCACGCCCCAGGTGTGCCGCATATGGGCGAGCGCCTCACGGTCGACGCCGACGCCCCACTCCTTCACCTTCTTGACGGCCAGTTCGTCGGTGTCGTCCTGGACGACGGTGAGCATCGAATACGTCTTGCAGACACGGCCGTTGGCCTTCGCCCGCGCATGCACGTCGGCCGAGAGCGACCGCATGTCGTCGAGGCTGTCGGCGGCGAGAAAGGCACCGTCGGCGTACCGCGCCTGAAACCGCCGCGCGTCCTCGGACCGCCCCGCGCTGATGACGGTCGGCCGGGTCGCCGGATGCGGACGGGACTCACAGTCGACGAGGTCGAAGTACGGGGTGCGCAGGGTGACCGAGTCCTCCGTCCACAGCCGCGTGACCGCCTCCGTCCACAGCTCCGTCATCCGATAACGGTCTTCATGGCTCAACTCCGGGTCCCAGTCCCCGAATTGCTCGAACTCCCCCGCGTACGAGCCGTTCACGATGTTCATCCCGGCCCGCCCGCCGGAGATGTCCTGAAGCGTGGTGAGCATCTTCGCCGCGACGGCGGGGTTGTGGATGTTGGCGTGCAGGGTCGCCCAGATCTTGACCCGGCTGGTCGCCTCGGCGAGCGCCGCCATCATCGTCATCGACTCCAGCGAACGGCCCCAGTGGTCCGTACTCCCGCCGAAACCACGCCACTTGGCCATCGACATCACGAAGTCGAGCCCGATGCTCTCCGCGTGCGCGGCGGCACGCTTGTTGTACGCGTAGGTCGCCTCGGGATGCGGCGCGGTGGTGGACAGCATCCAGCCGCCGTTCCCGATGGGAAGGAAGATTCCATACTCTTTCGCGGGCACGTCACGGACCTTTCTACGGCTCTGCGGGTCTCTTGCGTTCTTACGGCGCGGGCCAGACGAGCTTGTCGCCGCTGTAGATGTCCTTGACGAACGAGGCGTCGAACCATCCCGCGGCCTTGGCGGCGGTCACACTGCTCGGCACGATCTTGAACTGGTGCAGCATGGCGACGAGTTGGGTGACGTTGTCGGGGTCGACACCGCCGAGCGGCTGTCCGGGCGTCGGGTTCTCCTTGACGACCTGCGTCTCGGTCTTCCAGATCGTCGCGTTCAGCTTCTTGTCGTAGGTCGGCCCGGACAACTTGGCCGCGTACCCGACGCATTCACTGATGTGCGCCTCGCCGGCGGAGCAGTACTCGTACGCGTGCAGCGCGGCCCGCAACACGTCCTCGACGGCATGCGGATGCGCCTTGGCGAACGCCGGGTTGACCGCCATCGCCCCGATCGAACTCGGAATCTTGTAGTCGACCGGCTTCCACACGGTGACGTCCTTGCCGGCCGCCTTCAGCTGATTCGGCTCGTTGGAGACGAACCCGGTGAGCGCCTCAAGACCACCCTGCTTGCGCGGCAGCACAGAGGGGTCGTACCCCTCCTTGACCAGCTTGAGCGAGTCCCACTTCACACCGGCCTTGACCAGCATCGCCTCGACAGCTGCGGGGACATACCCTTTGTGCCCGACGACCTTCCCGTCCAGCTGGGTCAGATCGGTGATGTCCTTGTTGGTCATCAGAATGTCGAGCCCGGCATTCGAGTACGAGGAAATCCCCTTGATGTCGATCCCGTTGGCCTGCGCCTGGATCAGATCCTGCTCGGAGATCGCGGACACGGTCGCCTGTCCACTGGCAAGCAACTTGGTGTTCTGCGCGGTGTCCCCGGTACCGGGCTTGAGGTCGACGGTGAGGCAGAGGTCCTTGAAATACCCCAACTTGGCGGCGGCGATGTATTCGAGGATCGAGACCGAGGACTGGAACTGATACCCGGAGAGATACGTGATCTTCCCGGCGGCCTTGTTCTCCGCACACCGCTTCGCGGAAATCGCGGAACCTGCCGAGCCGGCAGAGGTGCTGTCGTCCGAGCCGGAACCACATCCGGCGACTCCGAGCACCAACGCTGCGGCGACGAGTCCAGATCTGACGAGGCGATGGTGATGACGCATGGGTGACTCCAAACTGGCTGAAGAGCCGGTGAATTGATGAACGAGGGCCCAGGCAGGCGCCCCTTTAGGGGCGCGGGGCTGTATCGATATGCGGCTCCGCCGCGCGGGCGCGACCAGCCCCCACCGGCCCGCAGACAACCACTGTGCTGTCAGTTAGTCGTGCGTGCTGTCATGCCAATGCAGCACACGACGCTCAACAAGCGTCACCGCGAGCAACAGCAACACGCCCATGACCGCAAGAACGAAGATCGAGGCGTAAACAACAGGAAGTTGATTCATGGAGGAGGCCACACTGATCGCGGTGCCCAGTCCCCCCGTAGCCCCCGACGCCGACATCTCCGCCACCACCGCCCCAATGATCGACAGCGGAAAGACAATACGCAGCGCGGCAAAGAGATACGGCAACGCGTTGGGCACACGCACATGCCACAACAACTCGACCCGGCTCGCATCCATCGTCCGATACACCTGCAACACCTGCTGCGGCACGGACCGCAACCCCGTAGCCGTGTTGATGAGAATCGGAAAGAAACAGATCAGCCCGGTGATGATCAGCTTGGGCATCGGCCCGAACCCGAAAGCCACGACGAGGGCCGGCGCAATCGCCACCAACGGCGTGACATTGAGGACGACAGCGATCGGCATCACCGCCCTCCGCACCAACGGCAGTTCGCTGGTCAGCACCGCGAGGACGAACGCCCCCACGAACCCCATCCCCAGCCCGGCCGTAGCCTCGCCAAGGGTCACAAGCGCGTTGTGGACGTAGTAGTCGAGCTCACCGGACAGCGAACTACCGACATCGGACAACGGCGGCAGGAGATACGGAAGTTGTTCGGCTCCCCAGTGCCAGAGCCCGCCAAGCAGCACCAGCATCACGACAAGCGGCAACCACACGGCCGGCCGGACCCACGCGATCCGCGACCTCGGGTGCTTCAGACTGAAGCGGGACGGTTCAACCGGCGGTCGCTTCCCGGCCGTGCCAGTCGTCCCGCCCGCCGGGGCTTCCGTGGTGCGTTCGTCGGCAACGGTCATGTCCCTCACGCCCCCACTCACGCGGCTTCACTGTTCCACGCGCGCCGCAGCCGCTCTCGAACCAGATCCTCGTACTCGTGGAACCGCCGTTCCCCGAAGAGCCGTTCACCGCGCGGCCGGGGCAGGTCGACGTCGATGCTCTCGACGATCCGGCCGGGGTTCGGCGCCATGACGACGACGGTGTCGGAGAGCCGTACGGCCTCGGAGACGGAGTGGGTGACGAACAGGACGGTCGTCCTCAACTCCTCCCACAGGTCGAGGAGTTGGTCCTGAAGGCTTTCGCGGGTGAACTCGTCGAGCGCCGAGAAGGGTTCGTCCATGACGAGTACGTCGGGTCGCAGGCCGAACGCCCGCACGATCGCGGCGCGTTGGCGCATGCCGCCGGACAACTGGGCCGGGAGCTTGTGCAGGGCGTCGCCGAGACCGGCCTTGACGAGGAGTTCCTCCATGTCAGGAACCTCCGTCTGCCGCTCGGCGAAGTCGGCGATGCGTTCACGGCGCTTGCCCGCACCCCGGTTGATCTTCTGCGGCAGCGTGACGTTGCGCAGGACCGACAGCCACGGCAGCAGCGCGGGGCTCTGCGGCACGAGCCCGATCATCTTGGCCGCGCAGGCGTCCGCCGGTGTCACCCCATGCACCGACACCTCGCCGAGGTCCGGCTGTTCGAGGCCCGCGACGAGACGCAGCAGGGTGGACTTTCCGCAGCCGCTGGGGCCGATGAGACTGACGAAGCGGCCCGACGGCACCGTGAGGTGGACGTCGTCGAGGGCCGTGGTCGCGGCGGACCCGAAGCCGTAGACCCGTCGTACCGACCGCAGTTCGAGTGCTGGCGTACCAGTCACCTTCACGCTCCCATCCATGTCGCGGGCACGAGTGCCCGATCCTGGAAGTCGGAGAGCGTGCGTAGCGAGTGCGACTGACTGCCACGCGGAAATCCGCTTAGGTGCCCCCGACCGTAGGAAGATTGTGTTTCGGGTCGGCGCAGTTGACTGTTACGGGCGTTTTACGTCTGGCTTCGAAGAAGATCGCAGCGGGGCGACCGTGCTGCCGTCGAAGACCTGGATCTCGATCCCGAGGTCCGCCGCGGCCCGCGCCACCCAGCCGCCGAGGGCCTGCACGATCAGCTCGCTGACCAGCAGCACCGCGCGCTCGGCGGTCGGTACGGACTCCCGCAGCCAGAGCAGTTTGAACATGTCCGCCATGACCTTGTTGCGGTAGGCGGGCTTGTACGCGCCCTGATTGCCGACCAGTTGGACGAGTACGCGGCAGCCGGCGTCGATCCCCTCGACCTCGACCCGGCTGCCGTCGGGCAGCATGAGCGGCTTCGGGCGCAGCGGCGTGCCGAGGCGGTCGCCGAGCGCGAGCAGCATGCGGCGCTCGACGGAACCCTCGGCGAACCGGCTCCACTCGGTGGGGGCGTCCAGGACGATCAGGTGCACGCGCCGCATCCTAGGAAGGGTCCGTTTCCCCCGTGTTGCTTAGGGTGGACCACCATGAGAGCAGGCGGAGCGACAAGGACACCTGACGAGGACGCGGGTACGACACGACTCGACGGCCGGGTCGAGCGGGGCAACCGCACCCGGCAACTGGTCCTGCGCCGCACCGTCGACATCGCCTCCGTCGAGGGCCTGGAGGCGCTGACCGTCGGCCGGTTGGCCACTGAACTGCGGCTCAGCAAGAGCGGGGTGTTCGCGCTCTTCGGCTCCAAGCAGGAGCTGCAACTGGCCACCGTGCGCGAAGCCGCCCGCATCTACACCGAGAAGGTCATCAGGCCCGCCGCCGAAGTCCCGGCCGGCATAGGCAGGTTGTGGCGGCTGTGCGAGCTGTGGCTGGAGTACTCACGAGGGCGGGTCTTCCCCGGCGGCTGCTTCTTCTACGAGGTCATCGCCGAGTTCGACGCCCGCTCCGGGCCGGTGCACGACGCGGTGGTCGGCGCGCAGCGGGACTGGACGGCCCTCGTGAAGCGGACGGTAGCCGAGGCCCGGGACGCGGGCGAGCTGCGGGCCGACACCGACATACCCCAACTCGCCTTCGAGATCGTCGCGTTGATGGAGACGTCCAACGCGGTCTCCGTCCTGCACGACGAGGAGACCGCGTACCGCCGTGCCCGTGTCGGCATAGCGGCACGACTGCGCTGTGCGGCCACGGACCCTTCGACGGCTCCTCAAGTCCCCTGACATACACGGCATTTCCCCTCCCAGCGCACAGCGCTTTTCCCCTCTCTTCACTTCGGCCGAAAACAAGTAGCACGACCGTTCGCCCAGTTTTAGGCTCAAGCCCCATGACAGCCACCGGAACGGACATCGTCGAGCTCGACCGGATCGCGGTGTATGAGGCGCTGCGCGTAGTGGAGTTGGCACAGGAGGAGGACTGGGCGCGGGACACCCCCTGCGCGGGGTGGGACCTGCGGCGGCTCGTGGCGCACATGGCCGCGCAGCATCACGGGTTCGCGGCCGCCGCGCGCGGAGCGGGTCAGGAGGGGGCGTACTGGCGGGAGCCCGAGGACATGAGCGAGCCGGCCCGGACGCACCGCACGGCGGCCACCGCCGTCCTCGCCGCGTTCGCCGAACCCGGCGCCACCGAGCGGGAGTTCGCGCTTCCGGAGCTCGGCGCGAGCTTCCCGGGCCGGACCGCGATCGGCTTCCACTTCATCGACTACGTCGTCCACGCCTGGGACGTCGCCGCCACCCTCGGCACGGAACTCGACCTGTCGGACGACGTGCTGGACATCGCGCTGGTGGTGGCCCGACTGGTGCCCACCGAACCGGCCGTACGCGGACCGGAGTTCGCCTTCGCCCCGCCGCTCGACGTATCACCGGACGCCGGCCCGCTCGACGAGGCGCTACGCCTGCTGGGCCGGACGCCGGAGCACTGGCCCGTGAAGGGTCGCTGAACTCGCGTCCTTTGCCTGCCCTTTGAGCAAAGCTGCCCTCCCTTTGAACAAGGAAACCGGCCCGCGCGTACCTCCTGACACTGGCCAAGCGTCAACTTTCTCCAACGACCAGTTGGTTTCCCCGGGAGGCTCCCTTGCGTCGTATCAACGGTACGGCTGTGTTCATAGCCACCATTTTCGCCACCACCGGTGCGCTCGTCTTTCCCGTGTGGTCGTACGCCGACCGGGCGGGGACCGGGCAGGCGAATGTGGCGGCGGGCACCGTGAACACCGAGTGGGGGCCGTTGACGGCCGCCGACCGGGATCTGATCGTGCGGGTGCGGCTGGCCGGGCTGTGGGAGCTGCCGGCCGGGCAGCAGGCGGTCGAGCGGGCGCCCAGCCAGGCGATCAAGGAGGCCGGGGACCATCTCATCGTCGGCCACACCGACCTCGACAAGCGGGTGCGGATCATCGCGGCCCAGCTCGGTGTCGCGCTGCCGAACGTGCCGAACGAGCAACAGCAGGGCTGGCTGCGGGAGATGAGCGCGGCGACCGGCGCCGAGTACGAGTACAAGTTCGCCAACCTGCTGCGGGCCGCGCACGGCAAGATCTTCCCGACCATCGGCGCCGTACGGAACACCACGCGGAACACGCTCGTACGGCAGCTGGCCTCGGACGCCAACCAGACCGTGCTCGACCACATCACGGTGCTGGAGAAGACCGGGCGGGTCGACTTCGACGCCATCGCCAACGAGATCGCCAACGCCTCGACCGCCAGCCCGACCGGCCCCGCCGCGCCGGTGCCCGGCCGGCAGGCCCCGTCCGCGCCGGCCGCCGAGGCGAGCGGCAACGTCGGCGCCACCTCCCGGCCGTCCCCGGCGGCGCCGGGCACGGTCAACACCGGCCGCCCGGATCCGGTCGACTCGAACGGCATCCTGGGCTAGGAGACCGCTCCCCGAACCTCAAATGTTGCTCTGAAGGTGACCCGCACGCGGTTCGGGGCCCGGCGCCGGGGCGATACCTCCGTCACGCCGGAACAGCGGCCCTGTGGAGTTGATGAATTTCCTGGAGGACGGGGAGGGACGATGGAGCGACTGGGAACGGGCATCGGCTGGCGGCCGGAGATCGCGGACGCCGTGGAACGCATGCCGGGCATCGACTGGGTCGAGGCCGTGGCCGAGAACGTCTGCCCCGGCCACCTCCCCGAATCCCTCCTACGGCTGCGCGAGCGCGGCGTGACCGTGATCCCGCACGGCGTCTCCCTGGGCCTCGGCGGCGCCGACCGGCCGGACAAGGCCAGGCTGACGACGCTCGCCGAGCGCGCCGAGGCGCTGGGCGCACCGCTGGTGACGGAGCACATCGCGTTCGTCCGCGCCGGCGGCTCCCTGACCGCCTCCCCGCTCCTGGAAGCCGGCCACCTGATGCCCGTACCGCGCACCCGGGACGCCCTCGACGTGCTCTGCGAGAACATCCGCATCGCCCAGGCCGCGCTGCCCGTACCCCTCGCCGTCGAGAACATCGCCGCACTGCTGGCCTGGCCGGGCGAGGAGATGACCGAGGGACAGTTCCTCTACGAACTGGCCGACCGCACCGGCGTACGGCTGCTCATCGACGTCGCCAACCTGCACACCAACCACGTCAACCGCGGCGAGGACCCGGCCAAGGCCCTCGCCGAACTCCCCGTCGAGGCCATCGCGTACGTCCATGTCGCGGGCGGCGTCGAACGCGACGGCGTCTGGCACGACACCCACGCGCACCCGGTCCCCGCGCCGGTCCTCGCCGTCCTGACCGACCTCGCGTCCCGTGTCTCCCCGCCCGGGGTCCTGCTGGAGCGCGACGACAACTTCCCCGAACCAGCCGAGCTGGAGCGGGAGTTGGAGGCTATCCAGGGGGCGCTGACCAAGGGGTGGGCACGGTCGGCCGCGAGCAGGGTGCCCTCCCGGGAGGCGAAACGGGAGGCGAAGCCGACAAGGGCCGAAGGGTCGTCGAAAGCGGCACCCACGCCCGAGGCCACCGGCACCGCCCCCTCCGCTCAGGCCGCCCCTGCCGCTC
>NZ_JBXVPZ010000037.1:0-38565 GCF_057961495.1 Streptomyces sp. P5F9
GACCGCGCCGCCGACGCCGGTTACGACGCCGTCCAGATCTGGGTGCAGGGCTTCGGCGAGGCCTCCCTGATCTACAATCCGGCCGTCTACCAGCGGTCCTGGCAGGGCGAGGAGTGGCGCGACGCGGACACCCCCCGCAGCCGCGCCGACGTCCTGGCCCGTGCCGTCCCGCTGATCCTGCACGCACGCTCCCGGGGCTTGGACGCGGTCGTACCGCTGCTGATGGTCTCCTACCTCACGGACGCGGTCCTTGAGGAGTCGGTCGCCGCCCTGGTCGGGGCGGGCGCGACCGAGCTCACCCTTTTCGACGGCCCCGGCGCCATGAGCCCGGAGGCCTACGGCCACCTGGTCGCACGGACCAGGGACCTCGCCCCCGGAGTCCGGGTGGGCCTGCACCCGCACAACACCTTCGGACTCGCCGTGGCCTGCGCGGTCGCCGCCGTACGGGCCGGCGCCGACGTGGTCGAACTGTCCGTCAACGGCTACTGCGGCGGGCCCGGCAACGCCGACCTGGCCGCCACCGCGATGGCCTTCGAGGCGCTGTACGGGGTGCGCACCGGGATCAGGTCACAGCGGCTGACGGACCTGGCCCGCGCGGGCGAGGCTCTGACCGGCTACCACGTCGCCTGGAACCACCCCGTGACCGGCACGAACGCCTTCTCCTGGGGAGGCATGGACCTGATCACCCAGGAGACCGCCATCGACCCACTGCTGCACAACTGCCTGGAGCCCGCGCTCGTCGGCAACGAACGCAGGACACCGTTCACTCCGGACAGCGGTCCGTACACACTGGCCGACAAGCTGGCCGCCCTGGACATCGACCTGGACCCCGCGCGCGTCGACGCCGTGCTGCGGGCGGCCCGTGAGGTGATGGCCAGCGAGGAACGGCTGCTCACCGACGCCGATCTGACGGCCCTGGCACAGAAGGCGACCGAACAGCCCTGAGCGCCCGGCCCACGACGGACGACAGCGCCGACACACCGCGCGCATCCTCCGCCGACCTCACCCTGCCCCTGGAGCCCCGATGCCCCCGTACACAGGCCGCCTCCCGCTGCTCCACCCCGACCGGCTCGACCCCGAACAGCGCGCCCTGTACGCGGACATCACGGGCGGACCGCGTGCCGCCGGCCCCCAGCTGTTCGACCTCACCGACGCGGCCGGACACCTCAACGGCCCCTTCAACGCTATGCTGTTCAGCACCAGGATCGGCAGCGCGCTCCAGGGACTCGGCGCCGCGATCCGCTACGGCACCTCGCTGCCGCCCCGGGTGCGCGAGACGGCCGTCCTCGTCGTCGCCGCCGTTTGGGACAGTGCCTTCGAGCGGTACGCCCACGAGCCCGTCGCCAGCGCCGCCGGACTGACCGACACCGAGATCCGCGCGCTGCGCGAGGGCGCCGACCCACTTCTGACCGACCCCTTCGAGCACGCGGCCTGGTCGGCGGCCCGTACCCTCGCGGCCCCGCCGCGCCACCTCGACGACGCATGGTACGAGGACGCCTGCGCTGCGCTCGGCGAGTCGGCGCTCTTCGAACTGTCCACACTCGTCGGCTACTACGCGACGCTCGCCCTCCAACTCCGCCTGTTCGACGTCCCCGCGCGGGACCCGTCGCGCAACGAGACACTGCCCATGGACAAAGGGTCCGCTTCGTGAACAAGAGCTGCGCGACCGCCGCAGACGGGGCGCACGACATCGGCGACGGTGTCTCATTTGGCCGTCGGCGGAATCCTCAGCGAAGTGGCGAACCCCGTGATTGTCGCACTCTACGACCGAAGCTCCAGCGGAATGTCGGTCGTCTCCGACAACTGCGGCGTCGATGGCACCGGACTGGGCGTCCTGCTCGCCGCCCACCGCATCGACCGGGTCACCGGTTCGTACATGGACGAAAACAGAGAGTTCACCCGCCCTATATTCGCGCCACTCGTCGCCCTTCCAGTGCAGCGCGGACAGATCCGAGGCTCGCAGACGGTGAAACACGAGGCCGGTAAAGGGGCGGCAGCCTCACCCAGCGCGGCGGCGTAGTCGCTCTCCAGCTCCCGCCCAGGCCTTACGGGGACAGCGCCGCCGAACTGCCTTCGGCCGGCGTCTACTTGCATCGAGCGCGTGCTGGTTCCTGCCACGCTGACGGACTCGATAAGGTCCTTCCTGCGGCGCCCCAGGATGTCCCGCCGGGCCATGAGGACCTTCAGCCTGGGCCACTCCGACCACTACACGACGAGGCGGTGGATCTGGCTTGAGGAAAGCACGCTGCCACACTCCTCCAGTGGACAAAAAGCCCTACTCACCGCGGCGCCAGTTCAACCACCCGATGCATCCTTACGCAGCGAGATCGCCCGGTTGGCGGTTTCCCCAATTACCGTCTTCGTAGCCCGCAACGGGGTTGCCGGCCTTCGAAGTTGGCATGACTGCCTCCCCTTGTCGAGTGCATGGCAATGCCGTTGCTTTTGCGGGGTCCGGGCAGTTGAAGCGGTGTGTTGATATCGCGGCTGGAGCGACTGGGGTTGGGGGTCCTGACCCGGTCGTGTCCGCCTGAGCTGGTGGACCAGGTGGTGGGCGAGGCGGGCCGCTCGGAGAAGCGTCGGCGTCTGTTGTCCGCCCGGTTCACGGTCTATTTCGTCCTGGCGATGTGCTTGTTCCCGCAGGCCGACTACCTGGAGGTCCTGAAGCTGGTGAAGACCGGCGACAAGGGGTTGCGGTCCTGGTCCGGGGTGAACAAGTCGTCGCTGACCAGGGCCCGGCAGCGGCTCGGCTGGCCGGTGATGCGGGAACTGTTCCGGTCCGTGGCCCGGCCGCTCGGCGCGGACGGCGAGCTGTTCCGGGGGCTGCGGGTGCTGGCCCTGGACGGGATACTCCTGGCCGTGCCCGACTCCGCGGGCAACAACGATGCCTTCGGCAAGTCCGGTTCCCAGCGCAGTCCCATGGGGTATCCGCAGGCCAGAGTGGTCGCGGTGGCCGAGTGTTCCTCTCACGCCGTCCTGGACGCCGTGATCGGCGGGTTCAAGGATTCCGAGCGCATCGTCTCCGACGCCCTGGACACCCATGTCGGGACGGGCACGCTGCTGCTGGCCGACCGGGGACTGTGGGGTCTGGCCCGCTGGCACCGGCTCCGGGACCAGGGAACACACCTGCTGTGGCGCATCGAACGACGCAAAGCCCGCCGGGTCCAGGACGTCCTGCCCGACGGCAGCTACCTCGCCCGGATCGAGGCGAACAAACACAGCAAAGCGGCCGGAACCGTCAAGGCGCCGCCGGCGATGGTCCGGGTGATCGAGTATCGCATCGACGGGCAGGCCGACATCGTCCGGCTCATCACCAGCCTGACCGACCACGAGAAGTACCCCGCCGAAGAACTCGCCGTCCTCTACGCCCGGCGTTGGGAGATCGAGCTCGTCTTCGACGAGATCAAGACCCACCAACGCGGCCGGCCGGTCCTCAGATCGCAGACACCGGACGGCGTACGGCAGGAGATCTACGCGCACTTGATCGTGCACCACGCCACCCGAGAGCTGCTGGAGGAGGCCGCCCGCCTGCACCGCAGCATCGCTGAGCGGACCTCGTTCACCCGGGCTCTGCATGTCGTCCGCCGCTCGGTGATCTCACCGAGCGGCTTTTCCCCCCTCAGCCCGCAAGCGGGACCGACGCCTGGGACTCTCTGAAATCGGTCGCAGTCTGCTGCCCCGTCGAAGATCCCGTGACTGCCCTCGCAAGATCCGTTCCTGCGTCACCGGCTGCACCAGCAAAGCCCCAGGCGAACCCTCCAACAGCCGACGTCCACCGGTCGCCGTGACCTTGAACAACCGGTGGCACGACCGCTAAAGCAACGGCATTGGAGTGCATGGCCCGGGGGGTGGTGTCACCAGCTCCGAAGGCACTGACAGACCGCTGATTAGCGCCTCTGTGTGTCAAGCGACTGCTGCGAGTTGGGCTCGTTGATCGCGCTTCATGATCCGATAGACCACGTTCGACAGGCGCCGCTTCAAGGCCCGACGGGCCTCGGCGGGTGTCTTCCCTTCGGCGATCTTGCGGAGGTAGTACTCCTGGCCGCGTCCGCCGTCCCGGATCTGGCAGACGGCGATGATGTGCAGTGCCGAGTTCAGGGCCCGGTTGCCGCCGGTGTTGAGACGGTGGCGGACATGCCGTCCGCTGGACGCATCCAGGGGCGCGCTTCCCGTGTAGCTGGCGAAATGGTGTTCCGTGGGGAATCGGCTGATGTCGCCGATGTGGCCAAGGACCCTGGCGGCCAGCACAGTCCCGAGGCCCGGCAGCGCGGTCAGCGTCGTGTGGGAAGCCGCGAGGGCTTCGCGCATCTGCGCTTCGTTGTCCCTGACCTGCCGGTCGAGCCGGCGGAGGTCCGCCAGCAGATCGCGGGCGAGGTCGCGTCGGCAGTTGTCGGTCGCAGTGTTTGGCCGGATGCCCTTCATCAGGGCGGCGGCCCTGTCCGCCGAAAGCCTGGTCGGAGCGCCTCCGGGCAGCAGATCACGCAACAGTGCATGAAGCCGGTTGATGAGACGAGTGCGCTCATTGACCAGGTCATCGTGCCGCTCGGTCAGCAGCCGCAGGATCGTGGACTGGTCCTCTGCGGTGACCTTGCGCAAGTCGGCGCGGAACAGTGCGACTTGGGCGACGTGGAGTGCGTCGGCGGGGTCGGTCTTGCGGTCCCCACCGGTGGCCAGCAGCCGGGCCCGGGCCGACAGCGTGGAGGGCACGTCGACCACGTCTTCGCCAGCGGCGGACAGTTGCTGGGCGAGCGTCCGCCCAAGGCCGCCGGCGCCCTCGATCGCGAAGCGGCGCTCGGGCCACTGCTCGCACCACCGGACGAGCTGGCTGAAGGTTCCGGCGTTGACGACGAACTTCCGCTGGCCGATCTTGTGGCCTGCGGCATCGATCGCGACAGCGGTGTGAGAGGACTTGTGGGGGTCGATCCCGATGGTGATCACGCGCGTCCTGGCCAAGTGCTCGAAGGGGCAGAAGTGTGCGGTGGGCACCCTGACTTGAAGTTGCGGTCTCACACGTTCATGCCTCTGTCGAGCCACACCGCGCGGGTGCCGGTCGGCCGCGGCACGCTAATCATGAGCCAGCCCCGCAGAGCGGCAAGGAGCTATGCGAGCCAGTGCCGACCGGCACCCTGGACGCTACGGCTGCAGACCGGGCGTCTGGGATCGATTCAACAAGTCAGGGGCATGACCACCGGCCTTTCCACAGGCCGGGAGGCTCTCCGCAATGTGGATGTGGCGATCAGTGCCGTGGCAGGCCGGGTGAACAGCACCGAAGGAACCACGTTGTGATCGACACCAGCGACATCGACGTCTACCTCGGACTGGACGTCGGCAAGGGCGAACACCACGCCACCGCACTCACCCCGGCCGGGAAGAAGACCTTCGACAAACGGCTGCCCAACAGCGAACCCAAACTCCGCGAGGTCTTCGCCAAGCTGCAGACCAGGCACCGCACCGTCCTCGTCATCTTCGACCAGGTCGCCTCCATCGGCGCCCTGCCGCTGACCATCGCCCGCGAGCTGGGCTGCCACATCGCCTACCTGCCCGGCCTGACCATGCGGCGGATCGCCGATCTCTACCCCGGCGAGGCCAAGACCGACGCAAAAGACGCGTTCATCATCGCCGACGCGGCCAGGGCGATGCCGCACACACTGCGGTCGGTCGACCTCGACGACGAGACCATCGCCGAGCTGTCGATGATCGTCGGCTTCGACGACGACCTCGCCGCGGAAGCAACCCGCCTCTCGAACCGGCTGCGGGGCCTGTTCACCCAGATCCACCCGCACCTGGAACGAGTCCTGGGCCCGCGCATACAGCACCCGGCCGTGCTCAGAATGCTGGACCAGTTCGGCTCGCCGGCCCAGATCCGCAAGGCCGGACGCCGACGGCTCATCGCGCTGATCCGCCCCAAGGCGCCCCGCATGGCCGAGCGGCTGATCGACGAAGTCTTCACCGCGCTCGACGAGCAGACCGTCGTTGTTCCGGGCACGGACGCGGCCGCACTGATCGTCCCCAGCCTCGCCTCCTCACTCCAGGCAGTGCTCGACCAGCGCAAACTGCTGGCCCACCGGATCGAGGAACTGCTGGAGGCCCACCCTTTCCAAGGTCCTGATGTCCATGCCCGGCATCAGCATCAGGACCGGCGCCCGCACCCTCATCGACGTTGGCGACAGCACCTCGTTTCCGTCCGCCGCCCATCTCGCCACCTATGCCGACCTCGCCCCGACGACTCGACGTTCCGGGTCGTCCATCCGTGGCGAACAGCCTTCGCGCAGAGGAAACAAACAGCTCAAAGGAGCCTTCTTCCTCTCAGCGTTCACCGCGCTGACCGCCCCGGCCTCCCGCACCTACTACGACAAGAAGATCGCCCAGGGAAAGCACCACACCCAGGCCATCCTCTGCCTCGCCCACCGCCGAGCCGACGTCCTCTTCGCGATGCTCCGCGACGGCACCTTCTACCAACCACCAACCCCGATCACCCCTTGACCGAGTCACAGAGACACCCCCCAGGCAGCCACGACCGGCTGCTCGACTTCTCCACAGCGGTCACCGGCACCCTGTTCCATCTACCTACCGCCGACTTTCTCGACGACCTTCCCGCCGCCCCGGAGCGTGCGGTCTCAGTGCGGGTCAGGGTTGCCGTGGTCGCCCTGGTACTCCTAGGCGGGTACGTCGCAGCGGTGCGGGCCGAGCGGTCGCGGGCGGGCGTCCCGTACAGGTGTCGAATGAGCCGCCGATCTGCTCCGTGAGACGATCGACCCCATGGGGGGCCTTGACACGCGAGGAGACCGCATTGCGCGTTCTGTTCATCGGTGCTCGCCTCATCCCTGCCCGCGACTTGAGGTGGGTGTGAGCGGTGGCGCGTGAACTGGTGCTCGGTGTCGACGCGGGACACACCGTGACCAAGGCCGTTCTGTACGACGCCACCGGCCGACCGGTGGCGCATGGCACCGGCACGCTGGCGCTGTCCACTCCTCGCCCGTACTGTGTCGAGCGGGAGATGGACGACGTGTGGCGGACGGCCCACCAGGCCATCGCGGCCTGTCTCGCCGAGGCCGGTCCGGACGCGGCGCGGGCCGTCGCCGCGATCGGGCTGGCCGGGCACGGCGACGGCCTGTACGCCGTCGACGAGCATGGCCGACCCGTGCGGGCCGCGATCGTGGCGATGGACACGCGCGCCGAACCCGTGCTGGAGGAGTGGCGGGGTACTCCGGTCTGGTCCCGCGCCCTGGAGTTGTCGGGCACGGTGCCCTTCGCCGGTTCCCCGGCCGCCCTGCTGGCCTGGCTCGCCCGCCACGAACCCGAGGTGCTTCAGCGGGCTCGTTGGCTGCTGTCCTGCAAGGACTGGCTGCGCCTCGGGCTGACGGGCGTGGCGGCCACGGATCCCACGGACGCCAGTGCCTCCTTCACGGACATGCGGCGCGGCGGATACTCGCCGGAGCTGCTCGATCTGTACGGTCTCGGCGCGCTCGCCGGCCTGCTGCCGCCCGTCCTGGCCTGCGATGCGGTGAGCGGGACCGTGACCCGCGAGGCCGCGGAGCTGACAGGGCTCATTGCCGGCACTCCGGTTGTCACGGGTGCCCACGACGTCGACGCCGCCGTGCTCGGGATCGGCGGCACTGCACCGGGCGAACTGTGCCTGATCGCCGGGTCGTTCAGCATCAACCAGGTGGTGAGCGAGCGCCCCGTCGTCGATCCGCGCTGGCAGGTCCGGCACTTCGTCCGCCCGGGACGGTGGATGACGATGTCCACCTCACCGGCGTCGGTGGCGAACCTGGAGTGGTTCCTGCGGGTCACAGGCGCACCGGCCGAGCAGCGGGGCGGGGTGCACGAGGCGATCGGTCGCGAGGTCGAGGCGCACCTGGACGGTCCGTCCGAGGTGTTGTTCCACCCCTTCGTCTACGGCTCCCCGCACCCGTATCCCACCTCCGGGACGTTCCTCGGTCTGCGCGGTTGGCACAGCCGCGGACATCTGCTGCGGGCTCTGATGGAAGGCGTCGTGCTCAATCACCGCTGGCACGTCGACGCGCTCTCCTCGAAACTGCCGATCAACGGTGCCGCCCGGCTGACCGGCGGCGCCGCGCACAGCGAGGTGTGGAGCCAGATGTTCGCCGACGCGCTGCGGCGGCCGGTCGTGGTGACCGACGTGCAGGAGAGCGCCGCCCGGGGAGCGGCCCTGCTCGCCGCCACCGCCGCCGGATTGCTCGACGACGTGACGGACCCGCGCGCCACCCCCGCCGTACTCAGGCGCCACGAACCCCGCCCCGACCGGGTCGCCGTACTCGACGAGGCGTATGCGGTGTACCGGGAGGCACTGGAGGCCCTCGGACCGGTCTGGACCCGCCTGGACGCGCCCAAGACCGCGGAGTGAGAACGGGGGCCTATGACGAGACCGGCACGCCGTTGCGACGGTACGGCGGCTGGGCGCCCGCGCGGGTGCAGGTGTCGGCCGCGATCTCCACGGCGTACGACAGCAGCCGGGCGAGCTCCCCGGCACCCAGAGCGTCAACGCCTGTGCGGTCGAGTCGGCCGGTGTGGTGCAGATGGGCGAGCACTCCGGAGGTGAAGGCATCGCCCGCTCCCACCGTGTCGACGACCCGGACCGCCGGGGCCGGCACATGGACGCGGGCGTCGCGGCCGATGGCCCAGGCGCCCTGGGAGCCGAATGTGATCAGGACGAGTCCCGCACCGGACGCGAGCCAGCGTTCGGCCACCGCCTCGTACGACTCACCGGGGTGGAGCCAGGCCACGTCCTCGTCGCTCGCTTTCACCACGTCGGCGAGCGCCACCCACTCGGCGAATCGCCGGAGGTAGGCGGCGCGGTCGGTGACCAGGCCCGGCCGCACGTTCGGGTCGAGGGACACCAGCCGTCTGCCCGCCTCCCGGCGGATCAGTCCGTCGAGCGTGGAAGCCAGGGGTTCGAGCAGCAGACCCAGCGACCCGAGGTGCAGAGCCGTCCCCGTGGGCAGCGCGCCGCCGTCCGGGAGGGCCGCGAGGCGTTCAGGGCGCAGGCCGCGGTCGGCGGTGCCGTTCGCGTGGAAGGAGTAGGCGGCCGACCCGTCCTCGCGCAGATGCACGGCGGCGAGAGTGGTGGGGTCGGACGCGGGCAGCACATGCGTGAGCCGGGTGCCGGATGCCGCGAGGTGCGCGCGCAGGAGATCGCCAAAGTGGTCGTCGGAGATGCGCGCGAGCAGCGCCGTGGGGACTCCGAGGCGGCCGAGACCGGCGGCGACGTTGAGACAGGAGCCGCCCGGGCACGGCTGGAAGGCCGCAGCACCATCGGCCGTGCGGGCGGGGGCGAGATCCACCAGCGCGTCTCCGGCGACGACGACGGCAGGCTGGTCTGCGGGTTCCGGTCCGGCGTTCATGTGGGTTCCTCGGGGACGGCGGCGGCAAGGTCGAGAGCTCGGGCTGGGCTGTTCGGTGGACTTCGGTAGCTCCTCAAAGACCGCTTGACGATAAGTCTGAGCAGATTTTCTCGCAAGATGTGTTAACAAAGGCGCAGTCTCCTGCTAATAATTCGGCCATCGAAACGCGCCCGACTCCCCAAGGACGCATCCACACCCCTGCTCGACCCGCCGCGCCTCAGTCGAGGTCCCGGCGAACCCGTACGAGAGGCCCCCCGTCACATGGCATCGACCAGATACGCCCTCATAGCCGGCGCCGCCGCTACCGCCCTGCTCGCCACCGCCTGTTCCGGAGCCGGAGCCGGCGGGTCCTCGGGTAGTGGCAAGAGCATCAACGTGCTGATGGTCGGCAACCCGCAGATGGAGGACATCCAGAAGCTGACCAAGAGCACGTTCACCAAGGACACCGGCATCAAGGTGAACTTCACGGTCCTGCCCGAGAACGAGCTCCGCGACAAGGTCACCCAGGACATCGCCACCCAGGCCGGCCAGTACGACGTCGCCACCATCGGCGCCTACGAGGTGCCGATCTGGACGAAGAACGGGTGGCTGCACGAGCTCGGCTCCTACGCCGACAAGGACACCAGCTTCGACAAGGCCGACCTGCTCAAGCCGATGGTGCAGTCGCTGTCGGGCTCCGACGGCAAGCTCTACGCCCTGCCGTTCTACGGCGAGTCCTCGATGCTCATGTACAACAAGGACGTCATGAAGGCGAAGGGCATCACTGTGCCCCTGCACCCGACCTGGCAGCAGGTCGCCGACATCGCGGCCAAGGTCGACGGCGCCGAGCCGGGAATGCGGGGCATCTGCCTGCGAGGTCTGGCCGGTTGGGGCGAGCTCGGTGCGCCGCTGACCTCCGTGGTCAACACCTTCGGCGGCACCTGGTTCACCAAGGACTGGAAGGCCCAGGTCAACAGCCCGGCGTTCAAGAAGGCCACCAACTTCTACGTCAACCTGGTCAAGCAGCACGGCGAGGCGGGAGCGGCGCAGTCCGGCTTCACCGAGTGCCTGAACGCCCTGAGCCAGAAGAAGGTCGCGATGTGGTACGACGCGACCAGCGCGGCCGGTTCGCTGGAGGACCCGAGCTCCAGCAAGATCGCCGGTCACGTCGGCTACGCCTACGCGCCGACCGTCGAGACCAAGAGCAGCGGCTGGCTGTGGGCCTGGGCGTGGGCCATGCCCAAGACCACGAAGCACGCCGACGCCGCCTCGAAGTTCATGCTGTGGGCCTCCAGCAAGAAGTACGAGAACCTGGTCGGCGAGAAGCTCGGCTGGGCGCGCGTCCCGGCCGGCAAGCGGACCAGCACGTACGCCATCCCGCAGTACCAGAAGGCCGCCGGTTCGTTCGGTGACATCACCCTGAAGTCGATCGAGGCGGCCGACCCGGCCAACCCGGGCGTCCAGCCCCGGCCGACCGTGGGCATCCAGTACGTGGCCATCCCCGAGTTCCAGGACCTGGGCACCAAGGTCACCCAGGAGATCTCCGCCGCCATCGCCGGCAAGACCAGCGTGGACAAGGCACTGAACGACGGCCAGAAGCTCGCCGAGGACGTCGCCAAGACCTACCAGAAGTGACCTTCACCGCCCGGCCGCCGCTCCCGCCGGCCGGGCGTCACTTCCCCTACCCCGGCCGTCACTGGCGGAGGAACTTTCATGACCACGCTCACCGCACCCTCCAAGACAGCATCACCGCCCGTCCGCGCCCGGAAGTCCTCGGGATTCAGCAAGTGGAGGCGGCGCGCCCCCCTGCTGCCGGCGCTGATCTTCACGATCGTCGTCACGCAGCTGCCCTTCGTGGCCACGCTCATCATCTCCACCTTCCAGTGGAACATCCTCAAGCCGGGCGACCGGCACTTCGTCGGCCTGTCCAACTTCAAGTTCGTCTTCACCGACGAGCGGCTGCGCACGGCGGTGCTCAACACCGTGGTCCTCACCGCGTCGGTGGTGCTCATCAGCGTGGTCTTCGGCCTGGGCCTGGCGATGCTGCTCGACCGCAGGTTCCTCGGCCGCGGCCTGGCCCGCACCCTGCTCATCTCCCCGTTCCTGGTCATGCCGGTCGCGGCGGCGCTGCTGTGGAAGCACGCCATCTACAACCCCGACTACGGCCTGCTCAACGGCACCCTCAACGCCGTGTACCGGCTCTTCGGAGCCTCCAACGGGCCCACGGTCGACTGGATCTCCTCCTACCCCATGCCGGCCGTGGTGGTCTCGCTGGTCTGGCAGTGGACGCCGTTCATGATGCTGATCCTCCTAGCCGGCCTGCAGGCGCAGCCCGGTGACGTCCTGGAGGCGGCCCGCATGGACGGCGCCTCCGCGTTCCAGACCTTCCGTCACATCACGCTGCCGCACCTGCGCCAGTACATCGAACTGGGCACCCTGCTCGGCACGATCTACGTCGTGCAGACCTTCGACGCGGTCTACACCATCACCCAGGGCGGCCCCGGCTCACAGACCACCAACCTGCCCTACGAGATCTACCTGACCATGTTCCGCAAGTACGAGTACGGCCAGGCGGCCGCCGCCGGCGTGGTCGTCGTGCTCGGCTCGTTCGTGATCGCGACCTTCGCCCTGCGCACCATCGCGTCGCTGTTCCGCGAGGAGATATCCCGATGACCCACGCAGCCCTCGCCCCCCGAGGGGGCAGGTTCAAAAAGCTCATCCGTGGCAAGGACGACCCCAACTCACCCCGCCTGTCTCCCCTGTGGACCTTCGTCGCCTGGCTCGCCACGCTCGCGTTCTTCGCGCCCGTGGCGTGGATGGTGCTCACCTCCTTCCACCAGGAGGCGGACGCGGCGACCAACCCGCCGACCCCCTTCGCACCGCTCACCCTCGACCAGTACAAGCTGCTGTTCAGCCGGGACATCACCCCCTTCCTCCTCAACTCGGCCATGGCCAGCATCATTTCGACGATCCTGGTCCTCGCCCTGGCGGTGCCGGCGGCCTACGCGCTGTCCATCAAGCCGGTCGAGAAGTGGACCGACGTGATGTTCTTCTTCCTGTCCACCAAGTTCCTCCCGGCCATCGCGGCCCTGCTGCCGGTGTACCTGATCGTCAAGGACGCCGGGATGCTGGACAACGTGTGGACGCTGGTCATCCTCTACACCGCGATGAACCTGCCGATCGCGGTGTGGATGATGCGCTCCTTCCTCGCCGAGGTCCCCAAGGAGATCCTGGAGGCGGCCGAGGTCGACGGCGCGGGCCTGCTCACCGTGCTGTGGCGGGTCGTCGCGCCGGTCGCCATGCCCGGACTCGCCGCCACCAGCCTGATCTGCTTCATCTTCAGCTGGAACGAGTTCATGTTCGCCGTGAACCTCACCGCGACCCAGGCGTCGACCGCGCCGGTGTTCCTGGTCGGCTTCATCACCAACGAGGGCCTGTTCCTGGCCCGGCTCTGTGCGGCGGCCACCCTGGTCTCGCTGCCGGTCCTCATCGCCGGTTTCGCCGCCCAGGACAAGCTCGTCCGCGGCCTGTCCCTGGGAGCCGTCAAGTGAAAGCGGCCGTGATCACGAGGCCTGGCAACATCGAACTCTCTACTGTCGACGACCCCTCCCCGGGCTCGCGCGAGGTCGTCGTGGAGGTCGCGGCCACCGGACTGTGCGGCACCGACCTGCACATCCTTCAAGGGGAGTTCGCCCCAAAGCTGCCCATCATCCCCGGCCACGAGTTCGCCGGGGAGGTCGTGGGCCTCGGCAGCGAGGTCACCGAACTCGCGCTCGGCGACCAGGTCGCCGTGGACCCTTCGCTGTACTGCTTCGAGTGCCACTACTGCCGCCTCGGCCACAACAACCTCTGCGAACGCTGGGCGGCCATCGGCGTCACCCACCCGGGCGCCGCCGCCGAGTACGCCGTGGCGCCCGCCGCCAACTGCGTACGACTGCCCGACCACGTGGACGTCCAGGACGCGGCCCTGATCGAGCCGCTGTCCTGCGCGGTGCGCGGCTACGACGTCCTGCGCAGCCGCCTCGCCTCCCGCGTGCTCGTCTACGGCGCCGGAACCATGGGCCTGATGATGCTCCAGCTCGCCAAGGCCACCGGCGCCGCGAGCGTCGACGTCGTCGACCTCAACACCGAACGGCTGGCCACGGCACGGCAGTTGGGCTGCTCCGCCGGTGCCGCGTCCACCGACGAGCTCGACCGGCCCAACTATGGCTGGGACCTGGTCGTCGACGCCACCGGCAACGCGAAAGCCATCCAGGACGCCCTCGGCCGGGTGGGCAAAGGCGGTACGTACCTGCAGTTCGGGGTCGCCGACTACGCCACCCGGGCCACCATCGAGCCGTACAGGATCTACAACCAGGAGATCACGATCACCGGCTCCATGGCCGTCCTGCACAGCTTCGAACGCGCCGCGGACCTCTTCGCCACCGGTGTCATCGACCCCCGCGTCTTCATCAGTGACCGCCTCCCGCTGGCGGTGTTCCCGGACGCGATCGCCCGCTTCCAGGCGGGCATCGGCCGCAAGATCCAGATCCAGCCCGGCCTCGCCACCGCGTGAACGCCCGAACCGAACGGAATCCCCCCATGACCGAGCAGATCCGCCGCGTTCTCGTCCGTTCCCTCGACGACATCACCCTCGAGGAGGTGTCCGCCCCCGTCCCTGGGGACGACGAACTCCTCATACGCACCACGGTCGTCGGTGTATGCGGCTCCGACACCCATGCCGCGGCCGGCCATCACCCCTTCATCGACCTGCCCTACCGCCCCGGTCACGAGGCGGTCGGCGTCGTCGCCGGGGCGGGAAAGGGGGCCGAGGACTTCACCCCCGGCGACCGGGTAATCATCGAACCCAACCTGTACTGCGGACGGTGCCCCCAGTGCCGCTCCGGCCGCTACAACATCTGTCAGGAGTTGAAGGTCTTCGGTTGCCAGACGCCTGGCGCCATGGCCGACCTGTTCACCATCCCGGCCGACCGCGTCCACCGCGTCCCCGAGGGCATGACCGACATCGAGGCCGCCCTCGTCGAACCTCTGGCCACCCCGGTGCACGCCGTGGCAAAGGTCGGGGATCTCACCGGACGGACGGTCGTCGTGCTCGGCGCCGGGCCCATCGGTCTGCTCGTCCTCGCCGCCGCCCGGCACGCGGGCGCCGCGAAGATCGCCGTCACCGACCTGTTGCCGGGCAAGCGGGACCGCGCCCTGCGCCTCAGCGCCGACGCGGCCCTGCCCGCCGACGCCACCGATCTCGCCGATCAGGCCCACGCGGCGCTCGGCGGTCCGGCCGACGTCGTCTTCGACTGCGTGGCCCGGGAGCGATCCATGGCGCAGGCCATCGACCTGCTCACCAAGGGTGGCACGATCATCGTGGTCGGCGTCGGAGCCGCAGGGACCACCCCCGTACGCCTTGACCTGGTCCAGGACCGGGAGATCCGTATCGAGGGCACCCTGATGTACACCGGCGACGACTACCGCACCGCCATGGCCCTGATCGCGTCGGGCGCCGTCGAGACCGACGAGATCGTCACCGCCACCTACCCGCTGGAGGACGCCGCCAAGGCTTTCGCCGCGTCCGTCGACCCGGAGCAGGTCAAAGTGCTGGTCACGGTGGACGGTCCGTGACCAGCCGCTCAGGTGGGTACGGTGTACGTCGCAGCCGTCGCCGCACCCTTGCCCCGAGGTCCGCAGCCCTGGCGGGCCCTGGCCCCCACCGGCCCGTGTGGGAAAATACAACGCCCGAGCGAGCGGTAAGGAGGGGCGCCGTGACCGCCCGTACGCGACTGTCCCAGGCTGCCGTCGAAGAACGGCGGCAGGCCGTGCTGCGGTATGTCGCCGAACACGGCGAGACCCGCATCGACGACCTCGCCCGGCACTTCGACGTCAGCCTGATGACGATGCACCGGGACCTGGACGACCTCGCCGGGCGCCATCTGCTGCGCAAGGAGCGCGGGCGGGCCGTCGCCTTCCCCGCCCTCACCATGGAGACGGCCACCCGATTCCGTGAGAACAGCGCCCTCGCCGCCAAGAACGCGCTGTGCGCGGCCGTCGCCGACCGGATCAGACCGGGCAGCACGGTACTCATGGAGGACTCGACCACCCTGTTCCCCCTGGTCCCTGCGCTGGCCAGGGTGGATCAGCTCCATGTGGTCACCAACTCCGTCGGCCTCGCACAGCGTCTCGGGTCCGCGCCCGGTGTGAGCGTCACCCTGTTGGGCGGTCACTACCGCGGTGACTTCAACTCCTGCACCGGTCCCACCGTCACCCGTGCCCTGTCCCGGATCCGGGCCGACCTTGCCCTGATGTCCGCCACCGCGGTCCTGGAAGGCCGGCTCTTCCACCCCGTGAACGACTACGTCGAGGTGAAGCTGGCCATGCTCGGCTCCGCCGAACAGGCGCTCCTCCTGGTGGACCACTCGAAGTTCGGCAAGACCGCCACGTACGCGTACGGCACCGTGGCCGACTACCACGCTGTCATCACCGACACCGCTACTCCCGAGGCGGAAATCGCGGCCATGCGCGACCTCGGGGTGCCCGTCGAGACGGTCGAACCCGAAGAGCCCACCTCGTGATCCACACTCTGTTCGAAACACCGAGCGCCTACCGCCCCAGCGACACCGAGATGGCCGCGCCGGCGCCCCCGGTCCAAGCCGTCCTGTTCGACTTCAGCAACACCCTCTTCCAGATGATCGACCTGGAGCCGTGGCTGCGCCGGGTCGGCTCCGCCTCCGGTCGACTCGCCGCGCTGGACGAGCCCGGCGCAGTGGCCGGGATCTCCGACCAACTGCGTGCCGCCTTCCGGCTCCCTTCCGTCGTCGCCCTCCAGGAAGGCCGTGATCTCTCTTCCGCACAGCACCGCCGCGCCATGTGGGGATGGTGGGGGCAGGTGGACTTCCTGCGCGGCGCGGAGGAGGCGGCCTACCGGGAACTCACCGCTGCGGACGCCTGGGTTCCCTATCCCGACACCGAACCGGTCCTGCGCGCCCTGCACCAGCGCGACCTGCGCGTCGGCATCGTCAGCGACTTCGCCTGGGACCTGCGCACCCACCTCGCCCACCACGGGCTGGACGTCTTGATCGACACCTGCGTCATCTCCTACGAGCAGGGCCGCGAAAAGCCCGACCCGCACCTGTTCCTGAAGGCCTGCGCGGAACTCGGCGTCAACCCCCGCGCCACCCTCATGGTCGGCGACAACCCGGTCCGCGACGGCGGCGCGACCGCCTGCGGTCTGCGCACCTACATCCTCCCGGCGGAACATCGCACCGGCGAACGCGGCCTGGCGGACGTGCTGCGACTCGTGGCCTGAGAGCGGAGCGGCCAACGGCGCTCGTGGCTGCTTATTCCCGGCGAGCGGGGAATCAGCAGCCACGTCGGCGCTCCCCCAGCCTCGGCCACCCCGACCGGGTCATGCCGTCCACCGCACGGACACGGGCCCAGGCGGCTCGTGGTCGTGATCAATCAGCGGGGCCTGGTGAGTCGTACCACTGATACATTCCGGACCGGCTGGCGGTGGGGTCGAGTCTGCGCAGGATGGCTTCGCTTATGTCGGCGAGCTGGGTGAGCTGGTCAGGCGTGAGCGCGTCAATGACGCTGTCCCGGACGAAGGCCACGTGGCCTGGAGCGGCATCCCGCACTTTTCGCCAGCCGTCCTCGGTGAGCCGGGCGTTGGTGGCACGCCGGTCCGTCGGACATGGGACACGCTTCAGCAGACCGCGGATTTCCAGTCGCTGCACCACATGAGAGAGCCGGGCGAGAGTGGCAGTGGTGCCTTCGGCGAGCCTTGCCATCCGCATGGTGCGGTCGGGCGCCTCGGAGAGCATGGCGAGCACTTGGTAGTCGAAGTGGGTCAGTTGGGCGTCGCGTCGTAGCTGGCTGTCCAGGGCCGTCGGCAACAGTTCCAGTACGGCGGCCAGCCGTAGCCATGCCGACAGTTGCTCCCGGGTGAGCCATCGCGTTTCCACGCTCACATTATGTCAGCGGCGAAATAGTTGTTGCTACAATCTTCTTTGGCGTGTCATGGTTGTAGCTACAACTAATGCGGGTCGTTATGGCGCAGATCAGCATCATCGGCAGCGGGAACATGGGGCAGGCCATCGCCGGCATCGCCGGCAAGAGCGGCGAGACCGTGGAGCTCCTCGGCAGCTCCGACGCGGAGCGGGAGGCCACGGGCGACATCGTGGTACTTGCCGTGCCGTACCCGGCCGTCGGGCAGGTCATCGCCCAGCGTGGCGCGCAGTTGGCCGGCAAGGTCGTCGTCGACATCACGAACCCGCTGAACTTCGAGACCTTCGACTCGCTGACCGTCCCGGCCGACAGCTCCGCCACCGCCGAGATCGCCGCCGCACTGCCCGAGTCACGTGTGATCAAGGCGTTCAACACCAACTTCGCCGCCACGCTGGTCACCGGCACGGTGGACGGGCGGCCGACCACCGTGCTGCTCGCCGGTGACGACGCGGACGCCAAGACGGCGCTCGCTCTCGTGATCAGCGCCGCCGGCCTGCGGGCCTTGGACGCGGGCGGCCTCGAGCGGGCCCGAGAGCTGGAGGCGGTCGGGTTTCTGCAGCTCACCCTCGCCGTCGGCGAGAAGACCTCCTGGACCGGCGGATTCACTCTCTCCTACTGACACCACCATTGCCGACCGGCAGCGTGGGCGCTCGAAACCGGCACCGCCTCCGGGCGGTCACAACAAAGGGAAAACTCCCATGGGTATCAGTCCGGTGCGGCTCAACCACGCCGTCCTGTTCGTCACCGATCTCGCACGATCCGAGCGGTTCTACACCGAAGTCTTCGACATGGACGTAGTCCTGCGCGAGCCCCGGGCCAACGCGGTGTTTCTGCGGTTGCCACGTTCCGTCCATGATCATGATCTCGGCCTCATGGGCGTCGGCCCGTCCGATCCGCCCAAGCGACGCGGCGGGATCGGGCTCTACCACCTGGCCTGGCAGGTCGACACCATCGACGATCTCCAGCAGGCCCGCACAGTGCTGGCCAGGGCCGGCGCGTACACCGGAGAGTCCGGCCACAGCGGCACCACCAAGAGCGTCTACGGCGCGGACCCCGACGGCAACGAATTCGAGATCCTGTGGATGGTGCCCCGCGACCAGTGGGACGCGTACGCGACCACCGTATCCATCGAACGCCTGGACCTGGCAGCCGAGGTCAGCCGCTGGAGCGGTGTACCACCGCCGGCGAAATCCGCTGAGCGACATCCCAGGCAGGGCGACCGAGCTCGACAGCCCGCTCGCGGGAACTGACGTCGGCCACTGCCTCGACCCCGGAGACCTGCTGGACGCTGAGGTCACCGGGCTCGGCCGCCCGACCGTCGAGATCGTCACCGACCGCTGAACCCCGACCAGCACCGCGACCGACCAGCACGGCAAGCAGCCAGGAGCGACACCATGACCGACCTCGACCCCGTCACTGTCCTCGAACTCGACCGGGCCGGCCGCGAAGCCATGATCCACGCCGACATTCCCGCCCTCACCGCCATGTTCGCCGACGACATGGTGTGGATCCACGGCAACGGCGGAGTGGACACCAAGCAGGGCCTGCTGGGCAGCATCGGCTCAGGACGGACCAAATACCTCGCCATCGACTGCACCGACGAGACCATCCGCTTCCACGAAGGTCTCGCCTTCCTCGGCGGAGTCGCGGCCGTCAAGGCCGATCTCTGCGGTCACATCCTCGACACCCGGACCCGCTACACCATCGTGTGGGCGCCCGACGGAGACGACTGGAAGGTCGTCAGCTGGCAGGCCACCGTCACCCGCTGACCGGACGCCCGTCATACGCTGCGCCACTTGACGCGGCCCACAGCTTGACGCGGCCCACAGCGCAGTCGCAAGTCACAGCATTGGAAAGGCCTGTGATGGAACACAACGTGCACATACCGAACCAGAAGACCCGACGTGCGCTGCTGCGCGATGCGGTGCTCGGCGGGACCGGGATCGCCGCCGCCTCCCTGCTCACCCCCGGAAGTGCGGCGGCCTCCAACGCCGGCGACGGGCTCGTGTTCCCCGGCGTCGATGTCGTCATCGATACCTCCCGCGCCACCCCGGAGGCAGCCGTACTGCTCCAGCGCTACTTCGCCCGCAAGAGCGCGCACGACCTGGACGGGTGGATGTCCTACTTCTCACGTGATCCACTCACCTACATCGATGCGGTCGTGGATGCGGCCTACTACAGCTGGAACTCACTCCGGGAAGGACTGGCCGGATTCGTGCCCACATGGCCCGCCGACGGCGAGTCGTATCCCACCCGGATCCTGGGCAACGCGACCAGCGCCCTCGTGTTCTTCACCGACACCGCCGGCCTGTTCGGCCCCTCCGAAATCCGTGCGGCCTGCGTCATCAACTTCCACGACCGCAAGACCACCCGGCAGATCGACTACTGGGACGGCCGGCACTTCGGCGTAGCCAACAAGGCCGCCCTCGCCGCATACTCCTCCGGGCCCGTGACGGACTTCGGAGAGTCCACCGTCGGAGAGACCGCGGCGCCTGCCATGAAGCACGCCGTGAACAAGCTCGCGCAAGCCCTGCGCCACGGCGACGCCACCACCGCCGCCGAACTCTTCGGGCCCGGCGCCGTCTTCGAGGACATGCCGGCCCACATACAGATCGTCGGCCCACGGAGCATCGGCACCTACCTCACCGACACCGCCTCCCTGCTGCCCTACACCGGTGGTGGTACGGCGGTCAGTCACGTCGTCGGCAACGCGGCGGGAGGGGGCTACGAATGGACGGCGTCCAACAGCGCCGTTCCCCGAGGAATCGTCGCCCTCGAACTGGACCGCTGGGGCAAGATCACCCGCCTCACCGCCCTGTGGGACGGCGCCCTCGTCGACGACGCCACGCTGACCTCACTCGCCCGCACAGCGATCGAACAGTAGAAGTGGTGCAGGTCAGGCCTCTTCCAGGGTGACTTCGACGGATCGATCGTCGCCGTCCCGGCGAGGACGGCGCACTGCACGGAGCCGTGGGGTTCGGCGCCGTCCGGCAGCTGATGCCATACCGGAGGTCGCGGACTTCCGGCGCGAGCCAGCCAGGGCCCCGGTCCTTTCCGGTCGCCGCGAGCCGAGTCCCGCTCAGTGGCCGCTATCTCCAGGCTGGCCTCGACTGCTTTGGCATGCGTGGTGAGGTAGTTCGCCCTCCTCAAGTTCGTCCTCGCTCGCCCTGAGGTGTCAGCCGTCGTCCCTCGTCCAGATGAGCGGGGGGCCAGCCCGCTCATCGCACAGATCCCGCACCGCACTCAGGCCACTGTGGGTTTGGTACTCACTCGGCTCGCAGGCGCCCATCAGGCGTCTGAAGGCCAGCCCCGCGGGCGCTGCCTCCATATGTGGGCTGGGCAGGGGTGGGCAGGGGCTGTTCGGTCCAGATGATCTTTCCGGTGCCAGTGTGGCGGGTGCCCCATCGCTCGGTGAGCTGGGCGACGATGAACAGGCCACGGCCGCCCTCGTCGAACACGCGGGCGCGTCGCAGGTGGGGGGCGGTGCTGCTGGCGTCGGAGACCTCGCAGATGAGGGCGGTGTCGTGGATCAGCCGCAGTTGGACGGGAGGGCCGCCGTAGCGGATGGCGTTGGTTACCAGTGCGCTGACGACGAGTTCGGTGGTGAAGGCGGCGTCCTCCAGGTTCCAGGCGGACAGTTGGGCGCAGGCCAGTTCGCGGGCGCGGGCGACGACCGCCGGGTCGGCGGGCAGGTCCCAGATGGCGACCCGGTCGGAACCCAGGGCCCGGGTCCGGGCCAGGAGGAGAGCGGCGTCGTCGGTACGGATCTCGGGCAGCACGCTGCGCAGGACCGCCTCGCACGTTTCCTCCAGAGGGCGGCCGGGTGTGGCGAGGGCATCACGGAGAAGGGCGTATCCGTCGTCGGGATCACGGTCGGGGGTTTCGACGAGGCCGTCGGTGTAGAGGGCCAGGACGCTCCCTTCCGGAAGGTCAAACTCCGCGACTTCGAAGGGCAGGCCGCCGACGCCGAGCGGGGGGCCTGCGGGAACGTCGAGGCGGTCGACAGCGCCGTCCGGGGTGGCCAGGGTCGGCGGGGGATGGCCGGCCCTGGCCGCGGAGCAGTGCCGGGAGACCGGGTCGTACACGACGTACAGGCAGGTGGCACCAACCTCGCTCGCGTACTCTTCGGCCCGGTCCATCTCACCGTCCGCCGAATTCTCCCGGTCCATGCGCAAGACCAGGTCGTCGAGCTGGGTGAGTAGTTCGTCGGGTGCCAGGTCCATGTCGGCGAGGGTGCGCACCGCGCCGCGCAGTCGGCCCATGGTGGCGGACGCGCGGATGCCGTGGCCGACGACGTCGCCCACCACCAGGGCAACCCGGGCTCCAGACAGCGGGATGACGTCGAACCAGTCGCCGCCGATCCCGGCGCGGGAGCGGGCCGGCAGGTAGCGGGAGGCCACGTCCACGGCGACCTGCCGGGGGGCATGGTGCGGCAGGAGGCTGCGTTGCAGGGCGAGGGCCACCACGCGTTCGCGGGAGTAGCGGCGGGCGTTGTCGACGCACAGCGCCGCGCGGGCCGCGAGTTCCTCCGCCAGGAGCAGGTCGTCCTCACCGAACGGATCCGCCGTGCGATGGCGGGCGAGGATCGTCAGACCCAGGGTGACACCCCGGGCGCGCAGTGGCGCCATCATCATCGAGTGCATGCCGTGGACCCTGATACTGCGGGCGCGCTCAGGAGAGTCCGCCGCCCACCACTGCAGGGTCGCGGCATCGATCTGATGCCGCGAGGCCCGGCCGACGGCCAGGGCACGGCCCGGGGGCGAGTCCGCGGAGTAGGTGTGTGTCGCTCCGAGCGGAACCGCTGCCTCGGGACAGCCGGGGAGCACGGAGCGCTGGGCGGCGCGGCGGAAGACCAGGAGGTCGCCGACGGGAGCCGCGTCCGCGCCCTGGCCCTGGAGGACGCTGTCCAGCAGGTCCACGACGACGAAGTCGGCGAAGTGGTCCGTGCAGACTTCCGCCAGCTCGTCGGCCGTGCGGGTCAGGTCGAGCGTAGTGCCGATGCGCAGTCCGGCCTCGTTCAGCACACTCAGCCGCCGACGGGCCCGGAACTGCTCCGTGGTGTCCACCGCCGCCAGAGACATGGCCCGCACCCGGCCCGCGGGGTCCTTCACCGGATACAGGGACAGCAGCCACGCGCGGGTCTCCCCGAGGGCTTGCAGAAACGCCTCGCGGAACACCGTCTCCCCGTCCCGCAGCACCCGCTCCACGACCTCGCCGAGATCATCCATGCCCTTGAGGTGGCCGGATTCCCCGATACGCACGCCGAGGAGGTCCCGTTCGGGCTCGCCCACGGCGCGTTCCATGGCCGCGTTGAGGGCGATCGCCAGCGCCTGACGGTCGAAGAGCGCCATGGGAAGCGGGATCTGGTCCAACGCCCACTGCTTGAGCGTCGCCGTCTCCGGTTCGCCGCCAGCGGCTCCGGCACCTTCCGCTGCCGTCTCACCGGGCTGCTCCGGTTCGGTGACCGTGAGGAACCAGTGCGATTCGCCGACCGCGCCCAGCAAGGGGTGTGCCTCGACCGGCAGATCGACCCGGTGTCCGTCACGGTGCCGCACAGCGACTTGCCCGCTCCAGCTTTCCCGCGCGGCGCATCGGGTCGCGGTGGTCGCCGAAAGAGCCTCGGCAAGCAGCCCCACAACTGGCTGGCCGACCACCTCCACAGGCTCGTAGCCAAGGAGCCTGCGGGCTCCGGCACTCCAGGCGGTCACCAGCCCGTGGTCGTCCACCGCCGCTGATGCGGTCTTCTCCAACGTCGGCCCCGCGCGGCTCAGGCCGACCGTGGCCGCGGCTTCTCTGTCCATGGGTACAACTCTCACCCTGCCGCAGCAGCCACCTCCGATCCTGGCGGGCCCGTCCGCGGCGTCGTCTCCAGACTGCTCCCTTCCCTCCGCCCGCACAAGCGCACCGGCATGGTGCGGAATCAATGAGGACCACACAGAGAGTGGCGAACATCCCCGGCAACCTCGTGGTCGGGTACCTGGATCCGTCAGGCGACGGCCGGGACGTCGTCTTCACGCTGCGCACGATATCCGCGGCGAAACTGAAGGCCGGGCAGTACTGGACCGACGACGACACCAAGACCGCCGCGCAAATCGACGCACAGCTTAAGAGGTCCTAACAAAGGCGTTGGACGTGGCGGTGGGTGATGAGGCAGGTGGCGAGGCCGAGGAAGGCTTCGTGGATGTCGTCGCGGCGCTCCCGTCGGATGCGCAGGCGGCGGAAACCGTGCAGCCAGGCGATCGTTCTCTCGACGACATAACGGAAGATGCCCAGGCCGGAGCCGTGTTCCGTGCCTCGTTCGGCGATGACCGGGCGGATGCCGCGGGCCCAGAGCAGGCGCCGGTACTTGTCGTGGTCGTAGCCACGGTCCGCCAGGAGCGCGTCGGGCCGGTGTCGGGGCCGGCCGACGACACCGGACACGGCGGGGACCTTGTCGAGCAGGGGCAGCAACTGGGTGACGTCGTTGCGGTTTCCGCCCGTCAGTGACACCGCGAGCGGGATGCCCTGTCCGTCGGTGAGGACGTGGTGCTTGCTGCCCGGCCGTGCGCGGTCGACCGGGCTGGGCCCGCTTTTGGGCCCCGCCGAGCGGCCCGCACGTGGGAGGGGTCGATCACCGCCCGCGACCAGTCCAGCTTCTTCGCCGGCCGCAGCTTCTTCAGCAGCACCAGGTGCAGTGCCTCCCACACCCCGGCCTCGTTCCACGCGGCCGGGCGCCGCCAGCACGTCATCCCCGAACCGAAGCCCAGCTCTTGGGGCAGGTACTCCCACTGGATGCCGGTGTGCAGCACGAACAGGATCCCGCACAACGCCTGACGGTCCGGTACCCGCGGCCGGCCCTCCACCAGCTTCGGACCCGGCTGGGGCAGCAACGGCTCGATGAGCGACCACAGTTCGTCCGAGACGATCCACGGACGCGACTCCCTCTTTCCCACGACAACACCAACGAGCAACCAGACCGACAGTCACATGATCAACAGCTTCTGTTAGGACCTCTAAGGGCTTGCCGGGAAACAAGTCGTGGCTTCCAGCTGCGGGACTCGTTGTTCTGGTATGGGGAGACTGGAAGGGATCGAGGCGGTCCTGGCTGCGAAGTTCCAGGTGTTGTTGCCGCACCTGGACGAGCGGCAGCGTCGGCTGGCCATAGGGGCGGAAGCGCTGTCGCTGGGGCATGGTGGGATCAGGCTCGTCGCTGCCGCGGCGGGGGTTCAAGAAGGTACGGTCTCGCGCGGAGCGGCTGAACTGGACTCTGGTCAGGCTGTGTTGGGGCGGGTCCGTCGTCCTGGCGGGGGCCGGAAGAAGGCTGTGGACCTCGATCCGGGGCTGCGGCCGGCGCTGCTTGCCCTGGTCGAACCCGACGAGCGGGGCGACCCGATGTCGCCGCTGCGGTGGACGACGAAGTCGACCCGGAAGCTGGCAGCGGAGCTGACCCGGCAGGGCCACCGGGTCTCCGCCGACACGGTCGCCGGCCTGCTGCGGGAGGAAGGCTTCAGCCTGCAGGCCAACGCCAAGACCATCGAGGGTGCTCAGCACCCGGACCGGGACGCCCAGTTCCGCTACCTCAACGAGCAGGCACGAGACCACAGGGACGCCGGTGACCCGGTGATCAGCGTCGACAGCAAGAAGAAGGAGCTGATCGGCCACTACAAGAACGCCGGGCACCAATGGCGGCCCGCAGGACAGCCCGTGAAGGTCAAGACGCACGACTTCCCCGGCCAGGCTGAGAAAGCGATTCCGTACGGAATCTATGACACGGCTGCGAACACCGGCTGGGTCAGCATCGGCACCGATCACGACACCGCGACGTTCGCCGTCGCCTCGATCCGGCGCTGGTGGCAGGCCCGCGGCCGGCACGACTACCCCCACGCCCGCCGGCTGCTGATCACCGCCGACGGCGGAGGCTCCAACGGCTACCGCACCCGTGGCTGGAAGACGCAGCTATCCGGCCTCGCTGCCGAGACCGGTCTTGAGATCACGGTGTGTCACCTGCCGCCCGGCACATCGAAGTGGAACAAGATCGAGCACCGGCTGTTCTCCCACATCACCATGAACTGGCGCGGCAGACCCCTGACCAGCCATGAAGTCATGCTCCAAACCATCGCCGCGACCACCAGCCGCACCGGCCTCATCGTCCATGCCGAACTCGACAGCGGCCAGTACCCCACCGGCGTCCGCATCAGCGACGACGAGATCGCCGCCCTGCCCATCACCCGCCATCGCTTCCACGGCGACTGGAACTACACCCTTCACCCCCAGCGTCCGATGGACGCCGCGACCGCCGGCAGCACACCGGACGAGGCCCTGGCGGACAGACCGACTCGCCTCACGCGGCGTTCGCTCCAGGACCCGGAACTGACCGGGATGCCCCGCCGACAGCTCAGCGAACTCATCGACTCGTTGACTCCAGCGATGGAGGTCCAACGCGAGCACGTCCTCCGTACACGTCGAGGTCACGAGCGCCTGATAGCCCCTGGCGCAGGCGCCAAAGCCAAGCTCACCTCGGCCGACCGGGTCCTGGTCACCGTGCTCCACCTGCGAAAACTCGCGACCATGGACCTCTTGGGTCAGCTCTTCAACACCACCGCCATGACCATCAGCCGCACAGCGAAAGACGTCCGCCCGCTCCTGGAAGCCCATGGTGTTCATCTCCCTGCCTCAACGGCCCGTTTCCGCACACCGGAAGACGTCGCGAGGTTCCTCGACCCCGACAAAACCAAGATCAAACCAACGTGTTGATTCCCGGCAAGCCCTAAGGGCCCGTAAAGAATCAACACGTTGCTTCCCGGTCTGCCTGTCGTTGGTGTGGTATGCCCATACCGAACGAGGTTCGTGACCAACTTGCCCTGAAACTTGGGGTGTTGTTACCTCATCTGAATGAACGGCAGCAGCGGTTGGCGCTGGCCGCCGAGGCCCGGCTGCTGGGCCACGGCGGGGTCCGGGCCGTCGCCCACGCCGCAGGGGTGAGCGAGACGACGGTGCGCAAGGGGGTCTTCGAGCTGGAGGGCGGTGAGGACCCATTGCCCGATGGCCGGGTGCGCCGGGCCGGCGGCGGTCGCAAGAGCGCCGAGGAGCTTGACCCGCTACTCGTTCCAGCTCTGCTGGCGCTGGTCGAGCCGGATGAGCGGGGCGATCCGATGTCGCCGCTGCGGTGGACGACCAAGTCGCTGCGGTCTCTGGCCGGGGAGCTGACAGGGCAGGGCCATGCCGCCTCGGCGCCGACCGTGGGCAGGCTGCTGCGGGAGAACGGTTTCAGTCTGCAGGCCAATGCCAAGACCCTTGAGGGCGCTCAACACCCCGACCGGGACGCGCAGTTCCGGTACATCAACGACCAGGCCAAAGACCATCAGGCAGACGGCGAACCGGTGGTCAGTGTGGACACGAAAAAGAAGGAAGTCGTCGGGGAGTTCAAGAATACAGGACGCCAATGGAGGCCGGCCGGTGAACCCGTGCGGGTTGACGTCCATGACTTCCCCGGTGATGCATTGGGCAAGGCCCTGCCCTACGGCATCTACGACCTGGCGGCGAACACCGGCTGGGTGAACGTCGGTACGGATCACGACACCGCAGCCTTCGCCGTCGAATCGATCAACCGTTGGTGGAACGGGCAAGGACGCCTCGACTACCCGCAGGCCGGCCGGCTGCTGATCACTGCCGATGCCGGCGGCTCCAACGGCTACCGCACCCGGGCCTTCAAGACCGAGTTGGCTGCGTTCGCCGCCCGGACCGGCCTGACCATCACGGTCTGCCACATGCCGCCGGGCACATCAAAGTGGAACAAGGTGGAACACCGGCTGTTCTCCGCGATCACCATGAACTGGCGCGGCAGACCGCTGAACAGCCACGAGGTCGTCGTGCAGTCCATCGCCGCGACCACCACCCGCACCGGTCTCACCGTCCACGCCGAACTCGACACCGGCGCCTATCCCACCGGTATGAAGGTCAGCGATGCGGAGCTGAACGCAGTGCCGGTCACCGGACATGCCTTTCAGGGCAGCTGGAACTACACCGTGCACCCCCACCCCGCCAGCCCGGCAGGCCCCACCGGACCAACGCCCGGGCCGACGGCGGTCTTCGACCGCGGAGCTCTGTCACATCCCGCGCTGACCGGTATGACCTGCACCGCACTGACCGAGCTGACCGAGACCCTGACCATCGACTGGCGGACGCTGCAGAAACAGGACCCCGCCGCCCGACGCGACGGCGGCGAGCGACGCCGGGCTCCGGGCGGCGGCCGCAAAGCCAAACTCGACCTGGCCGACCGGGTCCTGGTCACCGTGTTGCAACAAAACCTCGCCCTGCCGCCTACCGTGCTGGCCCACCTCTTCGCCGTCAGCAAGGACACCATCCGCCACACCACCAGCGAGATCCGGCGGTTGATGGACCAGCACGCACACACACCCCGGCCCCCAGCAGCACACCTCAACACCGTGGCAGGACTCCTCGTCCACGCCACCGCACACGGCGTGACCCTCACGAGAGAGACCGCAGCAACGTGTTGATTCTTTACGGGCCCTAAGTGCCACAGCGACGGATGAGGAGGACCTTGTAGGCAACAACTGTTGGACGGCCCAGCAACTCTGATCCGCTCGAACTGAGAGGGTGCCGTGCCATGGTGCGGTACCCTCTGTCGTTCGCGGCTGACCTTCGAGATGGCGGATCTCCGAGGGACGACCCATCGCTATCTCTGGCGAGTTGGTGCCTTCATTCCGAGAGCCGGGCTGAGCCATCCACCCACCTTCAAGTCACAGATCAGCCGCTCGTAGGCGAATGCGGTCGCGGGACGCGCTGGCCCTGTGGGCAGTTCGCAATCTTGGGGGTACGGCCGATGAAAATTCGTCTTGGCATCGACCGGACCACCGGGGAACGGTGCGGCAGGGCCAAACCCTGGCTCGGTAGACAGGTCCAAGTCCATCTCGGGCGGATCGCTGCGGGGACCTGCCGCCTTGGGACGGAGGGTGACAGAAAGTGGTCAAGATAGTCAGCACTGCCGCCCCGTCAGAAACACGAAGCTTGTAACGCCTCACCTGGCGGTCCTGCTCAGCGAGGTGTCAGGCCGCAGGCGCGCAACGACCATGGCTCTGCTCTGTGCAGGGCAGACGTTACGGATGAGCGAGTAGTAATCAGCCGCTATCAGTACGGCGGAGATTCCAGGCAGTGGCAGCGCGCACTTCTGCACTGCAGACCACGTCAGGCAGGCACGCTGTAGAAAAATTCTTTGCCGCCTCGGTCAGGGCCACCAGAGCGTTCACGCTTGAGCGCTCCTGCTTCAAGGAGGCGCTTGAGCCGGTTGTTCGCGTTGGGCAGGGAGATCTGCAGTTCCTCGGCAAGCTCGGACGCGCGGAAGGCACTGAGTTTGCGTGCGCACTGATAGGTATCAGACAATACCTCTGTGTCACCGAGGAGGGTGCAGCTCTCCGCATCCACGGCGAAGCGTTTGCGTCTTTGCAGACATACGGTGACCGCGTCGCGAGTCTCTTCGTTCAAACCTGCGAGTTGGACGGCTTCCACGGCATGGCCCTCGCCGGGGAGGAGCGTGTAGAACTTGCCGAGGAACTCGTCCGCGAAGCTGTTGGTCATCGCGATGACACCCGCGAAGTCGATCGTCAACATGGACAGGACGTCAGATTCTCGCAGGTGTTCTTCCAGGTCGGACCGGGCTTTGGCGCCTGCGGCACGCATGAAGAGGAACTCCCCGTAGGGTCGTACAGGGAAGGTGCGGTTTCCTTGTCTCGTCGTTTTCATTGAATGCATTGAAGCATATGTAGGTTACGGCGCAAACGAAACTCTCAGCCACGCCCAGGTGCCTTCCACTGGCATCGCTGCGGCGAAACCAGTCACGCTGTGTATTCCTGTGCGATGGCGGGCAGCGCGCACCAGCCCGTCTCCACTCCTCACAACAAGCCGGGTCGGACCTGTGGCTCCGGCCTGGTTGAGCAAGTCCGGTAGCCCATTGCCGCGGCCATCCCTTGTGCCGCTGATGCCACGTTTGAGGGCACGACGGAGGGCCATTTCACTGTTCGTCAAGTCAGCATGATCGGGATTTCGACGGAGGTGGGCGAGGACTCCGATGCCGTTGTCGCAGATGGCCACTTCCAGTCGGCGGGTACCGGTAGTCCTCCCTGTGTACGCCTGTGCCGCGATATAGGCGCCCGCTTGAGCGCAACCGTGACTGGCTGCGTTGTCGATGAGTTCGCCAATGCTGGTGGCGACTTGAACACCCGGGAACTGCCCAAGGTTGGCGATGGCGAGCCGCCCGATGCGCTGACAGACACCTTGCGCGGTCTCCGGCGTGAGCAAGGTGGTCTCAAGAAGGGTGGCGCGACGGTCACTACGGTCGTCGAACGGAACGGCTCCAATGACGATCACGCTCTCGGGAAGCTTGGCGAGGAGGTCCATGCGCTGCAAATAGGAGACGAGACGGGGATCGGCTGGCAGTAGCAGCGCGCTCTTGCTGGAGTCCGCGGCGGCAGCATGAGCGAGCGCGGCAACCGCGGCGAGGTCGAGCGGGCTGATGAACCGCAGACGCGTGGCGTCGATGGTGAGGTTCTGGCCGACAAAACGCTCGGGGGTGAGGTCGGCGCGGAGCAGCGGATGGCGTCCGACTAGTTCGAGTAGCACGACATATCAGCATGCCAGGGGCACGGCCGCAGCAAGGTCGCCACCCGTTTGGGCGTGTCGCGTGCGCCTCCAGTGACCCGTGTTACGCTTTCATTGACGTCAATGAAAGCTAAGGAGCATGCAGAATGCCGGATGTCCCCACCACTCCCGACAGCGCCCACCAGCACGATTACAAGATCGTCGTAAATGCGCGTGAGAAGACCGTCCACCAGAACACCTTGACTTTCGAGGAGGTACTCCGGCTTGCTTTCGATCCCGTCCCCTCGGGCCCGAACGTCCTCATCACAGTCAGCTTCCGCCACGCTCACCAGAAGCCCGCCGACGGCACCCTGACCGCTGGCGGCAGCGTTGAGATCAAGAACGGGACGGTGTTCACCGTTGTCGCAACTGACAAGTCGTAGCCCTGACCTGAAGCGCCTTCAGGACGAGGGCTTCGAGGTCGAAGTGAAGGACGGCCACCTGCTCGTCCATCACGTCCCGTACGTAGCAGCGGATCGTACGGTGCGGTTCGGGGTCCTGGTCTCGGAGCTGACGATGGCCGGCGACGTCACCGCGACCCCGGGCACCCACGTGGTCCACTTCAGCGGCGACACCCCATGCGATCACACCGGTCAGCCGCTGAACAAGGTCATCAACGGACCATCCAACGAGGTGTCGGCCGGCGTCCCGACAACGTTCGTGTTCTCCAGCAAGCCGGTCGGAACCGGCGCGTACGCCGACTACTACGAGAAGATGACCGCCTACGCCGCCATCCTGTCCTCCCCCGCACAGGAACTCGATCCCGGCGCAACGGCTCGGACGTACAAGGTGGTTGCCTGCGAACCGCAGGACTCCGTCTTCCGCTACGCCGACACCGCATCCGGCCGAGCCGGAATCGGGGCAGTCACACAGCATCTCGCCACAATCGAGAACGTGGCGATCGTCGGTCTGGGCGGAACCGGCGCGTACATCCTGGATCTGGTCGCCAAGACCCCGGTCGGACGGATCCACCTGTTCGACGGCGACCGTTTCCTCCAGCACAACGCCTTCCGGGCACCCGGCGCTGCCTCCGCGGAAGAACTGCAAGGGGCACCGCTGAAGGTCGACTATTACGCAGACCTCTACGGAAAGATGCGGTACGGCATCATCCCGCACGCGGTCTTCGTGGACGAGAAGACCACCGAAGAACTCCACGAGATGGACTTCGTGTTCCTCGCGCTTGACCAGGGGGCCGTCAAGCGCCTCCTCATCGAGCGCCTGGAGGAGTACGACATCGCGTTTATCGACGTGGGTATGGGCGTGCTCACCTCCGACGACTCCCTGACAGGACTGCTGCGGGTGACCACCAGTGTTCCCGGTCAGCGCAGCCACGTCCACGAGCAACAGCGAATCCCCTTCACGGAGTCGGGCGAGGACAACGCATATGCGAGCAACATCCAGATCGCCGACCTGAACGCGCTCAACGCCGCCCTCGCCGTGGTGAAGTGGAAGAAGATCTACGGCTTCTACGTCGACCTTGAGCGCGAGCACCACAGCGTCTACCAACTAGACGGGAATGTCGTCACCAACGAGGACACGGAGTGACAGTCGCCCGGCTCTCGCACGTGTTCGTGGACCAGTTCCCCGAACACCTGGACCACGGCGTGGTGTACATCTCCATCCCCTACACCCTGGTCACTCACTTGTGCTGCTGTGGTTGCGGGTATGAGGTCGTAACTCCCCTCGCGCCCCGGGAATGGAAGCTGACCTTCGACGGGGCATCTGTGTCCCTTCACCCCTCGATCGGAAACTGGAGCTTCCCTTGCAAGTCCCACTACTGGATCCAAGAGAGCACCGTCCGCTGGGCACATCGATGGACTCCGAGCGAGGTCCAGGCCGCGCGCACTCGTGAAACCAGCCGCACCCAGGTGGCCTCCCGTGACGAGCTTGAGCACGCCACTGGTCTACTGCGGCGCATCCTGCGCCGACTCGGACGAAGCTGAGGGCTAGTGCCTGAGCTGTTCCAGCACGGCGCCCGTGTGCGCACGCCAAACGGGCCACCGCGCCGATGCGCCAACCATCCCGGGAAGGAACACGTATGCCTTCAAGCCACAACTGCACAGACAAGAAGGAGGGACAGGCCATATGCAGTGATGGCCAGGTGCAATACGACCCACAGGCTATGCAGACGCACACGATGCAACCGAGGAAATCTGCCGTAGTGCTCGGCACGAGCCTGCGCGAGCCTTTCATCAGAGCCCAGCACTCCTCGCTCCACCAGGTCCCTAGTCAAGGCCCGCGCCTGGGCGAGGTGGTAGGAAGCTCGCTCGTAGTACTTGGAAACGGCTACCGCCCCATAGACCCCGGTAAACGCGATAAAAAAACACAGGGGCATGACGTTCGGCGCGAACCTCTGCTGGACGATCAAAGCGCTCAAAGCCGCCGTGATGACAAGCAGCAGATTAGTCAGAGTGGAGCGCTGAGTCTCGCACTGCCGCAACTGCTCCCGGTGCTCTTTCCAGTAGGCACGTATCGCTTCGTCCGAGACCTCGGCCATGAAACCGCTCCCCCGCGTCCGCCCAACCCCACCCAGCAGTAAACCGGTTCACCTCAGAAGGTGAACCCTGAGCAGTGGAGACACCGTAGCGTGAAAATCTTCATCAGCAGCGCCCGCAAAGGCTTGGAGGAGGAACGTGACGCCCTTCCCGGCCTGATCCAGGCTCTGGGGCACACTCCCGTCCGGTTCGAGGACTTCTCCGCCCAGAAGGCCCCCAGCAGGGAGGCTTGTCTGAACGCACTCCCGTCCGCCGATGCGTGCATCTTCCTGCTGGGCCCGAACTACGGCCATGTTTTCCCGGAAACGGGCCAATCCGCAACGCACGACGAGTGGGTGGCCGCACAACAAGCTGGCATCCCAAGGTTGGTTTACCGCAAGCTGGGCGTGACTTTTGAGCCGGATCAGCACCAGTTCGCACGAACCGTGGAGGCATACGCCACAGGAGTCTTCCGCGACTCCTACAGCACCACCGCGGAGTTGCAGACCAAAGTCGTCCAGAAGGTCAAGGAACTGGAGTCAGGCCCATCCCCCCTTGCGTTCACCCGGCTGACACAGCCTCACGCCGTCACTTGGAGCCTTGACGACGACAGCGACCTCCCCTGGATCAGCAACAGCAGCCCGCTGCTGGAGATTCACGTGCTCCCCGTAAACGGCTCCGGCTATTCGGCCCGGGAGATGGAGCAGATCAGCGCATCGCTGATCGACCGCATTCGCGCAACCGGGGCGATCAAGAGTGACGCGGCCATGAAACCGATGAAGTCTCAGAGCCACCTGGCCATCGGAATCCCCGCCGACCGCTCTCGGTCCTGGAACACACCCCAGATTGGCGCCATCGCAGAAGTCCGACTCCACAAGACAGGGCAGGTCTCCACCCGGGCCACGCTCCCCCGAGACGGTCTCGGCTCGATCCTGGACCCCGACGCCTTGCCGCTACAGATCGCCGGGCTGCTGAAATTCACGGGCGCTCTGAACCTCGTCACGCAGGACCTCATCGTCATTGCGGCTGGCGTGTCCCACACCGCTATGACCAGCGTCGCCACATTCCAGCCCCACCAGTCGCGCCAAAGCGCCCAACTCGCCGGTTTCGCCCACCCCAACGACACCCTGCGCGTTGAACCCGACGAGGCCGTCACTCTGGCCGCCCTCAACATGGGGGCACAGGAAGTCGCAGGCCACCTCTCAAAGGCTCTGATCGCACAGCACCCTCGCAGTACCCGGCCACATTGATCACGCCAGCAGTCGGGGATGCCGTTGCGGGCTAACTCGTACAGGCGTTGCGATTCCCGGCCAGTCAGTCGAGCAATCATCAGCATGAAGACCCTTACGGCGACTGCGTGGCGCTCGCGAGATACGTTCGCCTTGAGGCCGATGGACGACAACCAAGAGGTAACTCGCGGTGACTTCCACCGGCCGCCAGGCGAGCACGGGCACACGCAGTACGGATCCCCTCGCAACACCCTCCCCTGGGGAGTACGGGGACCGCTGGGGAGCGCGTGGGGAGAATCGACTGCGTAACGCGCTACGCCCCGGAAAGACGCTGAAAGATTCATCCGCGCAGGTCAGAAGCCAACAGGGCCGTATCACCACAGGTCAGCGCCCCCAGGTAGACAACTTCAAGAAGATCATTTCGTTCCACCAGCTTCGCGCATCGCACCCCGTCTTGTACGAGCCGTCTCCGACTCCGGCCTTGCCCAGTTCACAGCCAAGATCCGGACCATGCGCGGGCCAGAGCCCTCCACCGCTGATTCAAAGCGCACATTCGTGCTGGCCAGGGCCATGCGCGCCGTGTGCGACCAGCAGATCAAGAACCTGCTGGTGCACAACAGCCGTAGCGGGCACCGAGGTCTACCAAGCCAAGTCACCACCGCTCTCGTGTCTTGTCAGTACCCGCCAATCGCGAGACACCGAGACACCGTCCGCGATCAAACCAACCGCCACGGCCCCGAAGCGACCCCCGATGCGCCGGGCAACGAGATGGCGACTCACGGCCACAAGGCACCATCCTTTTCCGTCCACAAGCTGCAGCAGACGACTGACACACCGTCAGGAAAGTCAGCAAAAGTCAGCAAGCGGACTGCCACAGCCGCCCATACACGGCCGCACCTTGGAATCGACGCCGTGCCTGCATCGAGCTCCTCAAGCTCCGGCCCTCACACCACCTCGATAGCGGCCCAGGCACGCAGACGGAAGTCCGCCCACTCCTGCCCCAGGCAGGCCCGTTGGCGCATCTCAGCAGGTCAGCGCACTCTCCCTCGCGGCTTCAACGCCACCGGAGGCAGCTCAGGAGCCAGCAGCGGCGCCCCGTCGTACCCCTTCACCTCGCCGAATCGCGCCCCTGTCATCCAGTCCTCACGAGCCTGTACGATCTCCTCCTGGGACCGTCCGATCCAATTCCAGAACATGATCAGTTCTTCGTCGAACGGCTCGCCTCCCAGCAGCATCAGCCCCGCGTCCGACGCGGCGCGCAGCGGGAGTTCGGTGCGGCCGCAGCCGAGGTAGAGCATCGAACCCGGGAGGACCGGGACGCCGTCGACGTGGGCCTCGCCGGACATGGCCAGGACGGCGTACTCGAAGTCCGGTTCCAGCGGCAGGCGTACGTCCGCGCCGGCCGCGAGGGCGAGATCCGCGCCGACGATCGGGGTGTACGTCGTGCCGGGCGAGACCGCGCCGTCGACGTCGCCAAGGACGATCGTGGCGCGCAGGCCCGGTGCCGTGACGACCGGCAGTTCGGCGTAGTGCTCGAAGTGCGGCTCGACATGACGGTCGCTGTCGGGGAGGGCGACCCAGAGCTGCGCGCCGTGCAGGAAGCGGGCGTGCGTCTTGGGGCTCTGCTCGGCGTGGCTGATCGCGCGGCCGGAGGTCATGAGGCCCAGTTCGCGCGGGCGGATCGTCGCGACGCTGCCGGTCGAGTCGCGGTGCAGCACCTCGCCCTCGTGCAGCCAGCTCACCGTCTGCAGGCCCATGTGGGGGTGCGGGGGCACCTGCATCCCGGGCTCGTCGGCGATGTCGTCAGGACCGTAGTGATCCACGAAGCACCACGCGCCGACCATACGGCGGCCCAGGTTGGGCAGCAGTCGGCGGACTTCGGTGGACTCGCCGAGCTGCACCCGGCGCGGGCTGAGGAGTTCACGGACGGGCTCCGCCACCACGAAACCGCGGCCGCCGCACAGGGCCGGAACCGCTTCGCGATCAAGATTGCTCATGGCGACAACCTAGTCCCGCCGAGGCCTTTCCGTCAGTCCGCGGACTCCTCACCGGACCAGTCCGTCACCTCCTCACCGGCGGCCACCCCCGGCCCGCCCCGCCGTCCTTCCGTCCGGAAATTAGTAGCCATGGACATAGTAGCCATGTACTGTATCGGCCATGAGTACGGCATCCGAGGGCGCGACGCCCGGTTTCCTGGTCTGGCGACTGTCGATGAAGTGGCGCGTGGCGGTCGACCGCGCGGTGGCACCCCTGGGACTGACCCATGCGCAGTACTCCCTGGTGGCGTCGCTGTACGGCATGCAGCGCTCCGGGCTGCGCCCCAGTCAGCGCCACCTCGCCGACCACACCGGCCTCGAAGCCCTCTACGTCTCGAAGCTGGCCCGCGCCCTGGAGTCCGCCGGCCTCGTCGAGCGCGCCCGGGACCCCCGGGACCCCCGCGCGGTCCAACTGGCCCTCACCGAACAGGGCCGCGAGGTGACCCGGCGGGCGATCAAGGTCGTCCACGGACTTCTGGAGCAGTTGCTGGAGCCGCTCGGCGGCCTCGGCAGCGCACGGGCCCGGGAGTTCGGCCGGGATCTGGCGACCCTGCTCGACACACCCCTTGCACCTGTCCCCGCGAGTGAGCACGAGAAGGAGCAGTCATGACCACCACCACAACCCCCGCGGACGCCCGCACGCTCGGCCTGGCCCACTACGCCGCCCGCGCCGTCCTGGAGAGCGTCCTCACCCGCCACGGCTTCGGCTTCCAGCAGCAGATCGTCCTGCGGCCGGTCGCTCTCGCCGCCGGGCCCGTCGACCGCGGCCAGCTCGCCGCGGACACCGTCGCGGCCCTCAAGTCTGACGAGGACTCCGTACAGCACACCATCGACGAACTGATCACGGCCGGACTCGTCGCGGCGGACGCGTCCGCTGTGCGGATCACGGACGCGGGCCGGGCCCTGTACGAACGGATCACGAAGGAGACGAGCGGGGCGAGCGCCAGGATCTGGGGCGACATCCCCGAGGAGGACCTGCTGGCCACCGGCCGCGTGCTGACCCTGGTCACCGAGCGGGCGAACGCGGAGCTGGCCACCGCCGGACGGTAGTGGAATATTCAACCAACACCGGCCGTTGTGGCACATCGAAGGAGGTCAAGTGGACATGACGTACTACGACCACGGAACACCGGCAGAGCGCTGGGAGCGCGCGCAGATGTTCTTCGACGCCAAGGACTACGCCGCGGCGGCGCGGGTGTTGGGCGGTCTGGTCGAGGAGGTGCCCGAGCAGACCGGGCCGCGCCTGCTGCTGGCGCGCTCCTACTACCACTCGGCCCAACTGCGGCGCGCCGAGGCCGAGTTGCGCGTCCTCGTGGAGCGTGACCCGGTGGAGCACTACGCGCGGCTGATGCTGGGCCGCACGCTGGAGCGCCAGGGACGGCACGAGGAGGCCGGCTCGCATCTGCGGATCGCCTCGGCGCTCGCGGGTGACTTCGAGCGGGTCTGAGAAACGAAGAAGTGCAGAGAAGGGGCCCGGTTCCGGCGCGGAACCGGGCCCCTTCGCGTGCGTCGCTAGTTCGCGTACGTCCGCTGCCCGCGCCGGTGCGCGATCTCGCCCAGCACCACGTCCACCGCGATGAACGCGGCCAGCGGGATGCCCAACAGCGGTACGAAATAGCCGAGTACGGCGATCACCGCCAGGCACGGGACGAGGACCAACGGGGACAACTGAGCCCACGCGCCGCGCGGGATCGGGCGGCCGAAGGACGAACCCCGGCCGCGCTGCCACCACATGCGGTAACCCCACACGATCAGCAGGACCAGGGAGCCGGCGAGCAGCATCAGCGCTATCTGGTTGACGAGGCCGAAGAGGACCCCGGTGTGCAGGTCGATGCCCCAGCGGGTCAGTTTGGCGAGCAACGGGTAGTCCGCGAACCGGAGTTCGTCGGTGACCTTGCCGGTGGCGGGGTCGACGGCGACGGCGTCCTGTTTCTCGGGCCAGCTGCGTTGGACCTGCCGGACGACGTACGCCGAGTTCGCGTCGGCGGGCGGGACGATCTCGACCGGGTTGCCGAGCCCTTCGGCGCGTGCGGCGGCGAGGATCTTGTCGAGTCCTACGCCGTGTTGGGCGTCGCCGGTCGCGGCGGAGCCGCCGTGGCCCGCGTGCTCGCCGCTCGCCGCCGCCGACACCGAGGGGGTCGACTGGCCCAGGGAGGTGCGGAGTTGGTCGATGTTGGCGCCGGCGTACGTCGACCAGGTCAGGCCGGTCGCCGACAGGAAGATGAAGCCTGCGGCGGTCCAGACGCCCACCGTGCCGTGCAGGCCGAGGGTGCGGCGCCGGCCGCTGGTGCCGCGTACCTTGCGCAGGGCGCGGCGGCGGGAGAACCACAGCACCAGGCCGCCGCCCGCGATGACCCACAGCCAGCTCGCGGCGAACTCGCTGTACAGGCGGCCGGTTTCGCCCAGGTGGAGATCGCGGTGGAGTTCGTCGATCCAGGTGCGCAGCGGGAGCGCGCCGGTGGAGCCGTACTGTTCGAGCGCGCCGCGGACCTTTCCGGTGTACGGGTCGACGAACACCGCGAGGGTGTGGTCAGCGGCTATGCCCTTGATGCCGGAGAGCATGACGCGGGTGGTGGCGCCTGCCTCCGGGGAGGGCCGGACCGCCGAGACCGTGCCCTCGGGGTGCGCCGTGCGGGCGGCGGTCACCTGTTGCGAGATCGGCAGTTCGCGGTCGCCGACGGGGACGGTCAACTCGTGGGCGTACACGATCCGTTCGGCCTGGAAGGCACCGGCGTACAGGAAGCCGGTGGTGGCGGCGACGAGCAGGAACGGGGCGACGAGCACTCCGGCGTAGAAGTGCAGACGCAGGACCAGGGGGCGCAGCGGGGCCCAGCGGCTGGGGGACGGTGCCGGGGAG